>DASZWE010000473.1:0-28825 GCA_035546735.1 Puia sp. | reverse complement strand
TTATCGATCCGGACGAAATGGAGAATACCTTGATCCTGATGCCTTCCGCAGAACTGTCCAGAGCTCGCGGCGGCTTCCATTGCATGAGTATGCCCCTGCACAGAGATAATATCTGAGTGCGCCTTCGGGCCTGTCTGGAATATATGCCCTTGTCGCACTCCATTTAATAATTAACCTTCGGTTGACCGACCCGTGATCGGTCTTGGTTATGCAAACGACTTCTCACATATTGATGATACGGCCCATCAATTTCAGCTTCAATGCGGAGACGGCCGTAAACAACGCTTTTCAGTCTTCCGCCAGCGACGACAGCACCCAGGGAAAAGCCCTGGCGGAGTTCGAAGGGTTTGTAAAGATGCTGCGCGACAATGGTGTGGAAGTGACGGTGGTGGATGATACCCCCGAGCCTTATACGCCGGACAGCATCTTTCCCAATAACTGGGTATCCTTTCACCAGGAAGGTATCGTGTGTCTTTACCCGATGTATGCAGCCAATCGCCGGCTGGAGCGCAAACCGGCTGTCTTGCGGCAGGTAGAAAAACAGTTCAGGGTGGACGCCACAATAGATCTCAGCCCATATGAAAAAGAATCCCTTTTTTTGGAAGGGACGGGAAGCATGGTCCTGGACAGGGAGCATCGCATTGCCTATGCCTGTCTTTCCCCACGGACGGACAGACAGGTACTGGAAGATTTTTGTATAAAGATGGGATACCAGCCGGAAGCCTTTTTGGCCGTGGACAGGTCCAACAGACGTATCTATCACACCAATGTCATGATGTGCGTGGCCGACAGGTATGTGGTCATATGTTTAGATAGTCTGCCGGAGTCCTTCCAGCGCGAGCATGTAGAGACCACCATCCAAAGCACGGGTAAAGAGATCATTCTCATCACCCTTGATCAGATGGATCATTTTGCCGGCAATATGCTGCAGGTGCATAATGCACGGAACGAAAAGCTGCTGGTCATGTCCACACAGGCTTACCAGTCACTCCATAAAGATCAGATAGAAAGATTACAGTCGTACAATCGGATCATTCATGCGCCCCTGACCACGATCGAGACCAATGGCGGCGGCAGCGCCCGCTGTATGATGGCGGAAGTGCATCTGCCAGTGCTGAATTAGACGAGCGCTGAACCAGGTCAGCTAGAAAAGCGTCAACGGGCTGGCTTCATCCTCATGATGCATCTTCGGCGGCGTAAGATTCGTCCCGCATCTTTTGTTCAGCTGTTCGATGACGTAGGCCACCAGCGGCGGCGTATATGTCTCGTCATGACTGTGTACAAAAAAATAAACTTCCCGCAGTCCTCTTTTTACCCAATCACCGATGCGTTCAGCCCAGGCATCGATACGGGGATGATCTGTAGGATGTCCGTTGTTGGATACCCACCGGATAAAGGCCACGGGCGCCGTCAGCCGCATATGTATCACATCCCTTCTGCCCGATGTGTCGGTAATTACCGCACCGATACCCAGCTCCCGGAAAGTATCCCAGGTTGACTGATGCCCCTTGCGGTCAAACCAGCTCTCCTGTCTCAGTTCCACGCAGGTGCGAAAATCACGGGGAAGACGCCGGAGATAGTTGTGCAGCAAGGCGGTCCTGTCGGGTCCAAAGCCATCGGACAACTGTAAAAAAGAAGCGCCAAGGGTCTCGCCAAAATGTCGCATGTGATCGATAAAAAGATCGGTGTCTTTTTCCGCATGGTTTAGCTGTAGCTCATGACTGATGGTATTGGAAAATTTAGGACAGTATCGGAAACTTTTGTCGGCCAGGCCAGCCCATTTTTCGATCACCTCTTTTGGCTGCAGGTTATACCACATGGCGTTTAGCTCGATGGTATTGAACTGTCGTACATATTGCGATAAGAAATCCTTTTCTTTTGTCTTTTTGGGGTAGACATTCCCTACCCACTCTTTGATCCTCCAACGGGTGGCGCCGACATGGATATGCAGGTCACTCTTTGGACGAGACGCTAATTCTTTTAACAGTTCATCGGTGGTTGGATGGTCCGGAGGCAACAAAAAGTTAATACGATCCGGATCTTGCACCTTTCCAAATTCCATAACTGTTTAATAGTTGTTGTTGTATCAAATCAAATGCTTATTTTTGAGACTTCTTTAAAGTTAAGGTAGAAATTTTTCAATAAATATCGCCATTAATTAAAGGTTTTTTAAAATTCAAGAGAAGCAAATCGTAGATGGAAAGCAAAGTCACAAAAATTGGTGTGCTTACTTCCGGCGGCGACGCTCCGGGAATGAATGCAGCCATCCGTGCCGTTGTTCGTACCGGTATTTATAATGGACTGGAAGTATTTGGTATCATGCGTGGCTACGCAGGAATGATCGAGAATGATATTGTTCCCATGCATTCCCGCAGCGTAGCGAATATTATACAAAGAGGCGGTACTATTCTCAAGACCGCACGTTGCAAGGACTTCTTTGAGCACGAAGGGCGGAAGAAGGCGTATAACAATTTGAAAAATCTGGGTGTCAACGGCCTGGTCGTCATCGGGGGAGATGGTTCCTTCCGTGGCGCTCATAAGATGAGCACGGAATTTGATATTCCCTGTATCGGCCTGCCTGGCACCATCGACAAGGACATCGCGGGTACGGATTTTACCATCGGATTCGACACCGCCGTCAATACAGCCGTAGAGGCTATCGATAAGATACGTGATACAGCTGACGCGCACGACCGTCTTTTTATCATCGAGGTGATGGGAAGGGACGCCGGCTATATAGCTCTCCACAGCGGCATCGCCACGGGGGCAGAAAATATCCTTATCCCGGAGCGTAAAACGGATATCGAAGAGCTGGTAAGCGGACTGCTGGAAAAGGAACGCCGTAAGAAGCTGGTGAATCTCATCGTAGTGGCGGAAGGCGACAATTTCGGCGGCGCCGGCGAGGTAGCCAAAGTCATCAAGGAACGTCTGCCCGCAGCCGACACCCGTGTTTGCGTGCTTGGGCATATACAAAGAGGGGGAGCCCCCAGCTGTATGGATCGTCTTATCGCCAGCCGCATGGGATATTCTGCTGTTGAATGTTTGATGGAAGGCCGTCACAATGTGATGGTAGGCATCGTCAATAACAGGATGCACTATACTCCTCTCGAAAAGGCGGTAAAAGCCAAACAAAGGATCAGCGAAGACTGGCTGAAGATCGTAAAAATCCTTGCTTCGTAAAAAAATTATAAATCACACCGTCAATGTCAAAGAATTTATCGAAATACCTGTATGAGGGTATGGATAAGCAGGCAGGCCTTCAGCATACTTTTCACCGAACAAAGATCGTCGCTACCGTAGGCCCGGCATGTGACACTTATGAAAAACTGCTCGAGCTCGTAAAGGCCGGTGTCAACGTTTTCCGGCTGAATTTCTCCCACGGCTCGCATGAAGACAAGGCAAAGATCATCGAGCACATCCGGAATATCAATCTCACCGAGCCTTATAATATCTCGATCCTCGCGGACCTTCAGGGGCCCAAATTGCGGGTAGGCGATATCAAGGATGGCGGTATCGATATTGCTCCCGGCGACATCCTGACCTTCACCTCCCGTGAAAAAGTGGTCGGTACAAAAGAAAAGATCTATGTTTCCTATCCCAACCTTCACCACGATGTGGAAGTGGGCAATAAAATATTGATCGATGACGGCAAGCTGGAAGTAGTCGTCGTCAGCGTATCTCCCGACGGAGATGTAAAAGTGGCCGTTACTTATGGTGGCAGGCTTCTTCCCAAAAAAGGCGTCAATCTGCCCGATACCAAGATCTCCCTTCCCGCCATGACGGAAAAAGATATTACCGACCTGGAGTTCATCATCGAAAAGGAATGCGACTGGGTGGCCCTGTCCTTTGTGCGTAAGGTGGAGGATATCGTAGACCTCAAACGCCGCCTGGCGGAAAAAAAGAGCGTGTCCAAGGTCATCGCCAAGATAGAAATGCCTTCCGCGCTGGACGACCTGCGTAATATTATTTTGGAATCCGACGGGGTAATGGTGGCCAGAGGCGACCTGGGCGTTGAGCTGCCCGTTGAAAAAGTGCCGATGGCGCAGCGCGAGATCATTCGTAAATGTATCCACCGTGCGAAACCCGTTATCGTGGCTACCCAGATGATGGAAAGCATGATCGACCGGGTAAAGCCCAACCGCAGCGAGATCACGGACGTGGCCAATGCCGTGCTGGAAGGCACCGACGCCGTAATGCTCAGCGCCGAAACAGCAACAGGCCAACACCCGGCCCTGGTAGTCGAGACCATGCGCAAGATCATTCTGGAAGTGGAAAGGACAGAATATTATTACAACAGGGAAGAGGACCTGGCGCCCCAGCCCCACTCTCCTTCCTTCCTCAGCGATGCCATTTGTTACAATGCCTGTAAGCTGGCAAAGGACGCCAATGCGGATGCTTTGATCGGCATGACGCAAAGCGGCTATACCGCCTTTATCATGTCCAGCTACCGCCCCAAGTCACCGCTCTATGTCTTCTCCAAGGAAAAAAGCCTTATCAATCAGCTGAGCCTTAGCTGGGGGGTACGCGCTTTTCACTATGCCGAAGAGGAAGGTATCGACGATATCATCGACGATCAGCACGCTATCCTGAAAGAGAGAGGCTTTATCAAGAAAGGGGATGTGGTGGTAAACACAGGCAGTCTGCCCATCGACAAGCATTTGCCTACGAATATGCTTAAGATCACGAAGATCGACTGATCAGTATCTCCAATATTTTTTCAATTTCCAGTCTGTCGGCCCTGACGACAGACTGGTCTTCTTTCATACCAGCGTTAATAAACTCCATCCGGCTGGGAGCCTTTGTCCGCGCGGAGCTGTGGAATTCGGAAGCATCGGTGCTTTCCGCCAGCGTCAGTATATTATTCGCACGGACACCCGAGCCCGGCATGATAATGATACGGTCATCGGCCTGTCTTACCAGTTCGTTGATCAGCTCTGCCCCCTCTAAAGCCGTATGCCGCTGACCGGAAGTAAGGATGCGCTCGCAGCCAAGGCTAATGATATCTTCCATCGCTTCGAAAGGATTGGCAGCCCAATCGAAGGCCCGGTGAAAGGTTACGCCTAACGGGTAGGCCATCTCTACCAAACGAGCTGTTCTTGTCTTATCGATACTGCCATCTGCATTCAGCAAACCGATGACGACTCCATTGCATCCCATCTGTTTGCAATACGCCACCTCCTTCATCATGATATCGAACTCTTCGTCCGTATAAAGGAAGTCACCCCCTCTGGGACGGATGATGGGATAGACATCGATATGAATGCTTTCACGGGCGGCCCGGATCAGGCCGGGTCCGGGCGTGGTGCCGCCCTCCGCAGGCCCTGCACAGAGTTCAATACGATGGGCGCCGGCCTCCTGTGCTATCAATGCCGAGAGCAGATCAAAGCTGCATATTTCCAGCGTGAAGGCCATGTCTATGAATACCAGCTTTTAGAGGTGTACATTTTATCTTCCTTATTGCTCTTCAGCGCATAGCTGAAGCCTTTCTGAATGGCGAAGGATCCCGCCTCTCCTTTTTTATTCAGGGCGAGGAACGCTACCTGTATCTCTTTGGCCTTGTCCCCTTTTATGCGGATGATCCTTTCCACGGCCGCCTTGCAGGCCTCCCCGGGGCTCATGCCCTGGCGCATCAGCTCTACTACAGTGTGAGAGCCGCAGATACGAATGACATCTTCTCCCTGCCCTGTTGCCGTACAGGCGCCTACCTCATTGTCGACAAAAAGTCCTGCGCCGATGATGGGCGAATCCCCCAGCCGGCCCCGCATCTTAAAGCCCATGCCGCTGGTCGTGCAACTGCCGCTGAGATTGCCCGCGGCATCCATGGCCACCATGCCGATGGTGTCATGGTTCAGCTCGCCATTGGGCAGACGCACCGGCGCAAAAGGTCCATGACCGCCGGACTTTGTGTTCTCGACATTGATGACAGGTTTATATTCAGATTTTTTCAACCATTGCTCGTATGCCCTCTTCGCATCATCGGAAAGCTTTTGCTCTTCCAGGGGAAATCCTTCTGCAACGGCAAACTGCTGTGCCCCCTGCCCCACCAGCATGACATGCGGCGTCTTTTCCATCACCCTTCTGGCGACGGAAATAGGATGTTTTATCCGCTCCAGGGCGCCTACGCTGCCGCAGCTGCCCTTGTCGTCCATGATACAGGCATCGAGGGTAACGATGCCGTCCCTATCGGGATTAGCGCCAAGTCCCACGCAGCAGTTGATGGAATCTTCCGTCACTCTGACGCCTGCCTCGACGGCATCCAGCGCTCTCCCATTGCTGCCCAGTATCTTCCAGGCGCCGGCATTGGCCGCCAGTCCTGTATCCCAGGTGGAAATGACGATGGGGTTGCCCGTTATAGTTGCATAGGGTGCTGCTGCGATTGCCTTCCTGCCCAGCAGCGTGCCCAATCCGCCGAATAGGGATGAATAGATGAATTTCCTGCGGGTAGCCATAAAAAAGTTTGTTACTTTGAAGATGTAAATCTAACAGTTACCATGAGAAAAACTGCTTTTTTATTTCATTTTTTCGTCCTCTGCTCGCTGGCTTATGGCCAGGGCAATGGCCAGGACAGTTCATGGATCCGCGACAATTACTACAAGATGGAGCGTTATATTCCCATGCGCGATGGAGTGAAGCTTTTTACTTCCTTTTATATTCCAAAGGACACGACGGCACGTCATCCTATTCTTTTGCAACGCACGCCGTATTCCTGCGCGCCCTATGGGGAAGATAAATGGAGAAGCTTTGCCGAGCGCTATATCCGTTATTATCTCCGGGAGGGTTATATCGTCGTCACCCAGGATGTGCGGGGGCGCTGGATGAGCGAAGGTCAGTTTGTGGATGTGCGGCCATTCATCCGGAACAAGACGGGCAAGGAGGTGGACGAAGCCAGTGATACGTATGACGCCATCGACTGGATGATAAAAAATGTGCCTTACAACAACGGTCGCGTGGGCGTGTTTGGAGGAAGCTATCCCGGATTTTATGCGGCCATGGCGGCCGCCAGCGGTCACCCGGCGCTGAAGGCTGTTAGTCCACAGGCTCCGGTCACCGACTGGTTCATGGGCGACGACTTCCATCACAATGGGGCTTTCTTTCAAATGGATGGGTGGGCCTTTTACTCTTCCTTTGGCAAGCCGCGGCCGCAACCTACGACGGTGGGACCCAAAGGGTTCGATTTTCATTCGCAGGACAACTACCAGTGGTATCTCCAAACAGGCGCTCTGAAAAATATCATGAAGCTGACAGGGGACAGTATTGCTTTCTGGAAGGATCTGTACGCGCACCCCAACCGGGATGCCTGGTGGCAGGCTCGGAATGCACGAGTAGCCATGTACAACATTCAACCGGCTGTGCTGGTTGTGGGCGGTCTTTTCGACGCAGAGGACTGTTTTGGCGCCTGGAATCTTTTTAAGGCCATCCGGGCGCAAAGTCCGGCAACCAATAGCCACCTGGTCATGGGTCCGTGGTATCATGGCGAATGGGCTTCCAACGACGGCACCCACCTGGGCAATATACAGTTTGGCTCCAATACGGCTTTCTGGTACCAGAACAATATCGAGATCCCTTTTTTCAATTATTACCTGAAGGGCGAGGGCGCCGACCCGCAGACAGCCGTCGCCACTATCTTTTTCTCCGGCGAGAACAAGTGGAAAAAATTCGCCCGGTGGCCCCCGGCGGAAGAAAAAGAGCAGGCTTTGTATCTGCAGCCGGGTGGTGGACTGGCCTGGGAAAAGCCTTCGGGTGCAAGCGCGAGGCAAGCGTCAGCCGGCCAGGCATCCGCCGGTCAGGCGGGCTATGATGAATATATCAGCGATCCCGCCCATCCTGTCCCTTATACGGAGGACGTACATTTCAACCGTACCCGGGAATATATGACGGACGATCAGCGTTTCGCTTCCCGCCGCACGGATGTGCTCAGCTACCAGACCCCTGTGCTTACGGAAGATCTGACCCTGGGCGGCCCCCTGACAGCCGACCTGAAGGTAAGCCTCAGCGGGGAGGATGCGGACTTTGTCGTAAAGCTCATCGATGTTTTCCCGGATGATTTTACGTATGGCAGCACCCCCGCCGCCGCGGGTCATGCACCGCCCCGTTCCTATCCAATGGGTGGCTATCAAATGCTGGTACGTGGAGAAGTAATGCGGGGAAGATTCCGTGAAAGTTTTGAAAAACCCGTACCTTTTAAGCCGGGCAGAATAGAAACCGTCCGTTTTTCCATTCCTGACGTGGCTCATACTTTTAGGAAAGGCCACCGGCTGATGGTACAGGTACAAAGCAGCTGGTTCCCCCTTGTGGATCGTAACCCTCAGAAATTCGTCAATATCTATACCTGTGACGACAGCGATTTCCAAAAAGAGACTATCCGTCTGTACCATGACAGCGAACATCCATCGCAGCTGATCCTGCCGGTGATCAAATGACCTTTAGGATAAAACGACCTTATTATGCGAAACCTTATCTATTTATTCCTGCTGGCTGGCAGCCTGACAGGCAATGCACAGAATTTTGTAAAGGACAACTATATCAAGCGGGAAGTATACATCCCCATGCGCGACGGAGTGCGCCTTTTCACTTCGATCTATATTCCCAAAGATCCGTCCCACGGCCCCTACCCCTTTCTGATGGAAAGGACGCCATACGGCGCGGGACCGTACGGCGACAGTGTCTACCGGGGTGGGCTTGGCCCCAATGCCACGCTGTCCCGTGAGCCCTTTATCTTCGTCTACCAGGATGTACGGGGACGCTATATGAGCGAAGGGAGCTTCCAGGAAATGACGCCCCATAAAGAAGGTAAAAAGCCCGGCGATGGGCAGACGGATGAGAGTTCGGATACCTGGGATACCATCGACTGGCTGCTGAAAAATATCCAGGGCAACAATGGCCGGGTGGGTATCTGGGGTATTTCTTATCCCGGCTTTTATGCCTCCGCCTCGCTGCCTGACGCACATCCCGCCATCAAAGCCGTGTCGCCGCAGGCTCCGGTAACGGACGAATTCATCGGGGACGACGCTAACCACAATGGGGCCTTCTTCCTGCTGGATAATTTCGACTTCGACAATTTCTTTGATGTGGAGCGCCCCACACCGGTAACGGACTACGGCCACAATATCTTCAGCGCCGACATACGGGACGCCTACCAGTTCTTTCTGGACCTCGGGCCGATAAAGAACACCAACAAGCCCGAGTACTTTTCCAACAAGGGAAAGATATGGAATGAGTACCTGGGACATTCCACCTATGACGCTTATTGGCAGGCAAGAAATATCCGGACGCATCTTCAGCATATCCGGCCGGCGGTACTGGTCGTGGGGGGCTGGTTCGACGCGGAGGATATGTTCGGCGCGCTGCGTACCTATGAAGCCATCGAAAAGCAAACTCCGCATAACGACAATCACCTGATCATGGGACCCTGGACCCATGGAGGATGGAGCGCTGGCAACTGGCCGCGCTACGGGGTCCTGGATTTTGGACAGAATGTCAACGAATACTACCATCAGCTGGAGACGGGCTTCTTCAATCACTATCTCAAAGATTCGGCCTGCCCGGTACTGAGCGAGGCGACTGTTTTCGAGACGGGAAGCAATCAATGGAGGCATTACGATGCCTGGCCTCCGGCGGGAGCACATCCTACTAAATTTTATTTTAGAGAGAAGGGAAAACTGTCTACAGAAGGCAAGATGGCGACTGGTTTTGATGAATACGTCAGCGACCCGGCCCATCCGGTACCATATATCGACGGGGTCCGGGGTGGAAGGGACAATCAATATATGGTAGCCGACCAGCGATTTGCCGTCCAGCGGCCGGATGTGCTGAGCTGGCAGACAGATACGCTCAGGAAAGATCTCACTGTCACTGGAAGGCTACGAGCGGATATTTTTTTGTCCTCTACGGGCACGGATGCCGACCTGGTGGTTAAGCTGATAGACGTGCTGCCGGACGGCTATCAACGGCTGGTAAGGGCCGAGGTGTTCCGGTGCAAGTTCCGCAACAGTTTCGTAAAGCCGGAGCCATTGATCCCCGGGAAAATAACGGAAGTGGCGTATGATCTGAATGAGATCGCTCACACTTTTAAGCAGGGGCATCGGATCATGGTCCAGGTACAAAGCAGCTGGTTTCCCCTGGTGGATCTGAACCCTCAAACTTTTGTTAATATACCGACCTGTTCGGCCACCGACTTCCAGAAGGCCACCATTCGCATCTACCATGATGCTTCCCATCTTTCGGGGATCGTGTTGCCGATAGTAAATGCGGGAATTGGCCTGCACGAAAAATAGCCCAATTCCCGCAATCCGCTAATGTTTGTAGGCCTTCGTCCGAGCTCCGGGCACTCGCTCGTCCTCGGTCGGAACCTGTGGTTCTGGACTAATCGCTTCCAGCGGTTATTGAAGTCAATAACGGGTGAACAACTTTTATTTGCTGTATTCCGCTGCTTTCGCTAACTTGGATGAGCTCTCTGGCATTTATATTGCTCATCTAAATATACTCACATGGAATCAACTATCTCCATCGAACAGTTTCGGGAGGAGTTGCAATCATGGAAACATGAGCTCTCCTCCATCAAAGAAGAAATCCGTTACTTTGAACAACACCTTGAACAACTCTCCAACAAACGTCTCCCCAAAGATCTATTAGCCGAGGTAGAACATTTTCAAAACCTCTTCATTTGCCAAAAGGAAGTCATCGACAAGCTCCGACACGATCTTCCCGACTCCCATCACAAACAGGAAAATATCTTTCATGAGCTCCGCCGAATGAATGAGGAATCCAACTGGGAAGCCAATGAAGGGCTGGAAGGCCGCATGGATACTTTCCGAAGAATTTATATAGAGATAAAACAGGATTTTCACCGGTTTGAGGCAGAATGGATGTAACAGAACGAACCACGGGTTCGCGCAATTTCCTTACATTCGCTCATGCAAATTATCAGACCTGTATTAGTCCTCGCCTTCTTATGTGCGGGGTTGTCAACTTTTGCTCAGGAACCAGAGCCAGCCATCATTCCGAAACCCGTCAGCACCCAGTGGCAATCGGGGTCTTTTACCATCGACCCTCATGTTGTATTGGTAGCCGACACTTCGGATAGCCCTTCCACCAATTTTTTCAACGACTATCTTCAGGAGATATACGGGTTCCACCTGCGTGTCGTCCGCGAGGACCAGCAGCCGGCTTCCGGCTACATCCGCCTGTATAACCATCCCGACAAAGATCCTGGCATCGTACCGGGACCGGAAGGACGTTATACCTTAAAAGTAGATCCGGCCTCCATCGTCATCCGGGGAGACACCCATGTCGGCGTCTTTTACGGCATCCAGACCCTGATACAGCTGCTGCCGCTGAAGCCCTACGTTATGCTGTCCACGGGTCCTGCCGTCCGCGCCCCCCATCATGCGGGCTACAATATACCGGCAGTGTCCATCGAAGATTATCCCAGATTTGCTTACAGGGGGCTGATGCTGGATGTAGGACGTCATTTTTTTCCGGTGGAGTTCGTAAAGAAATACATCGACTACATCGCTCTTCACAAGATGAACTACTTTCACTGGCATCTCACCGAGGACCAGGGCTGGCGTATCGAGATAAAAAAATATCCCCGTTTGACAGAGGTCGGCGCCTGGCGTAGCGGGACGATCATCGGTCATTATCCCGGTACAGGCAATGACAGTACTCCGCATGGCGGTTTCTATACACAGGAGCAGATAAAGGAAGTGGTAAAATATGCGGCGGACCGGTATATTACTATCCTGCCGGAAATAGAGCTGCCGGGTCATTCCTCGGCTGCATTGGCGGCCTATCCCTGGCTCGGCTGCACAGGCGGTCCTTATCATGTACAGGGAACCTGGGGCGTATTCAAGGACGTATACTGCGCCGGCAACGACAGCGTCTTCCAGTTCCTGCAGGACGTGCTGGATGAGGTGATCCCCCTCTTCCCGGGTAAATACATTCACATCGGCGGCGACGAATGTCCCAAGGACAGCTGGAAAACCTGTCCCAAATGTCAGCGTCGCATGAAGGAGAACGGACTGAAGAACGAGAATGAGCTCCAAAGCTATTTCGTACAACGCATAGAAAAATACATCAATTCCAAAGGCAAGCAGATCATTGGCTGGGACGAGATACTCGAAGGCGGCCTGGCTCCCAACGCATCTGTCATGAGCTGGAGAGGTGAACAGGGCGGCATCGAGGCGGCCAGGCAAAATCATGATGTGGTCATGACTCCGGGTGAATACGTTTACTTCGATCATGCCCAGCTGCAGAACGACGATTCCCTCACCATCGGCGGCTACTTACCCGTCAGCAAGGTCTATCAGTATGAGCCCGTGCCAAAGGGTCTGACGGCGGAAGAGGCCAAACATATCAAGGGCGCACAGGCCAATCTCTGGACAGAATATATCACCAATCCCCGGAAGATCGAATACATGATATTCCCTCGTCTCAGCGCGCTTAGCGAGGTGTTGTGGAGTCCGAAGGAGGCGCGCAACTGGCCCGACTTCGAACGCAGGCTGCAAACACAATATATCCGCTACCAGCTCTGGCATGCCAACTATTACCGGGCCTATATGCCGCCCGCCGACACGCTGGTGCGACAAAAGCTGGCGCAATGGCAGGACAGCAAGTTCGGTCTGCTGATGCATTGGGGCACCTATAGCCAATGGGGTATCGTGGAGAGCTGGAGCATCTGCCCGGAAGACGAAGGCTGGACGGTACGGAGAGGTCCGCACAGCGCCAATTACTTCGATTATCTCACGGCTTATAAGAACCTGCAGACGACCTTTAATCCCACCCGTTTCGATCCGGCCAAATGGGCCGCGGCAGCCAGGGCGGCGGGTATGAAGTACGTGGTCTTTACAACCAAGCACCATGACGGCTTCTGTATGTTCGACACGAAGCAAACGGATTATAAGATCACTTCACCAAAGACGCCTTTTTCGTCCAATCCCCGCGCCAATGTGGCCAAGGAAATATTCGACGCGTTCCGGAAGCAGGACTTTATGATCGGGGCTTATTTTTCCAAACCCGACTGGAATTCCGACAATTACTGGTGGCCTTATTTTCCTCCCAAGGACAGGAATGTGAATTATGATCCGGCCAAACATCCGGACCGCTGGCAGGCCTTTAAAGACTATACCTACAAACAGATCGAGGAGCTGATGACCGGATATGGCCGGATGGACCTTCTCTGGCTCGACGGTGGCTGGGTAAGGCCGCTGAACACGATAGATCCCGGCGTCGACTGGCAGCGAAGCATCACCTATGACCAGGACATCGACATGGCCCATATAGCAGGTATGGCAAGATCACATCAGCCGGGACTTATTGTCGTGGACCGGAGCGTGCCGGGTGAGTTCGAGAATTACACTACTCCGGAACAACAGGTCCCCACACATCCGATGGAAGACCCCTGGGAGTCCTGTATCACGATGGGGAATTCCTGGAGCTATGTACCGCATGATCATTATAAATCCGCCAGTCAGCTGATCGGCTTGCTGGTAAAGATTGTATCCCGTGGCGGCAATCTGCTGCTGAATGTAGGTCCTTCGCCGGATGGCGAGTGGGATGATACGGCATACAGCCGGCTACAGGAAATAGGTGCATGGATGAAGGTCAATTCGGAAGGTATCTACGATAGCAAGGCCTGCCGCCCTTATGCATCAGGGGATAATATCTTTCTCACCCAGTCGAAGAACGAGGCAAACATCTACGCCTTTTATGTTGAGGATCAGGTTACGCTGCCGGCCGAAGTATCCATCGATGGATTAAAGCCGGCGCATATCGGCCGTATCACGTTGCTGGGATATAAGGATAAATTGAAATGGAAGCAGGAGGGAAGAAAGCTGATCATTCTGGTGCCTCCGGCGCTGCAAAATAAAGTGGTGGGAACGCACGCGGTGACATTCAGGATCACAAAATAATACAGAAAGGGCGGAAGTAAATTCCGCCCTTTTTCACGTTTAGTTCTGAATGATCCTCACCTCATCGTCACGCCGCACTATCTTGAATTCCGTTGTAGCTTCCAGGGCCTTTAGCAGAACGTCCAGGTTGTCATTGGGCATAATGCCGCTGACCGTCCTGGTCTCTATAGCCTCGCCCTCCAGCCGCACCGTTACCCCATATTGCTCTTTTATAATGGCCGCCACCTCTTTTAATGAAGTGCTGTCGAAGGACAGCCTATGCTCTTTCCAGGCCGTGACGCTATCCATCTTTACTACCCTTTTTGCCAGGTGATGATGATCGTATTCCACAAAGTCGCCGGGCTTCATCTTCAGGTCCTCTCCGTCATCTGTATGCAGCAGCACGCTCCCTTCCTCCAACAGCACATTGGCCTTTTCCTCCCGGCTGATGACATTGAACCGCGTGCCGGTAACAATGATATCGAAATCCCGGCCGTGTACGATAAAGCGGCTTTTCAACGGCGTCTTGCGGACATGAAAGAATGCTTCGCCTGAAAGCCATACTTCCCTGTCTTTTCCGTCCGTCCATCCGGAGGAATAATGTAGCCTGGTGTCGGCATTCACCACCACCTCGCTTCCGTCCGGCAGGCTGCTGGCTTTTATTTCGCCATAGGCTGTGTGCCATTCGAATTTATTATGGGCGCTGTAGATAAGTGCTGAGCCCACTGCCAAAATAATAATACCGGCGGCAGCGATCCAGCTCCTTCGCACCGGGGCCATTTTGCGCACCTTTCGTATCCTGTCCAATAAGACCTTCTCGCTCCGGATGATCTGTTCACGGGTGAATGCTTCTTCCTGCAAGGTCAGAGAGGAGAGAAGATCGACGGCCTGCTGCACAGGGTAGTGACTCTCCGGATTTTCGGCCATCCATTGCTCCCATCGCCTTATGGCACGGACATCCCTTCTGAAATACCAGGAAAGAAAGGTCTCGTCGCATAAGAGGTCTTCCATCCCCGGGGTGCTTTTCGACATACAAAATAGTTTCCTCTACTTGTCTGTGCCGGGGACTGGTGTCCTGTAATGCCCTGCCGGTGAATTTTTTTGTCAGTCAGACACGTTATTTATCCCACCAGACCCTTGAGGTCATCCTGTCCCCATTGGCCAGGCGGGAGACGGCGCTGTTGTAGTGGGCGGCGTTGGTGGAAGCCTCGCTTTGGGGGTAGGTGAACCGGCGGGGAATACTTCCACCCGTGACGTTACTGGGATAATTGACGGGTGTCAGCAGGGGGTAGCCGCTCCGCCGCCAGTTGGCAAAGCATTCATTTTCATCCATAAAGCCGGCCACCCAATATTGTTCGTTGATCTGCTGCAGGGCATTGGCGGGGTCAAAGGGATGGCTGGCCAGCCAGGCATCGATCTGCGGATCTGCCGGTCCCGCCCCGGCCTGGCTCAGCTGTTGCATGGCGGCCCTTACGCCTGCCTGATAATGAACGGCCGGGTCCTCGCTTATCCAGCCCCTATAGGCGGCCTCGGCCAACAGCAGCTCCGTCTCGCCTTTTGTGAGAAAAAAGGTGGGGGCGTCCAGCCGGGAATAGGTGTACCGGTTGACAACAGAATAATCATTCTGATTGCCCGTCCAGTTACCGGCCCTCGCCAGATCACGGGGTCCGCCGCTACCGGAAGGATCATAGCCATTGGGCTGTCCCAGCTGACGGGAAAAGGTCGTGTCCCCTTTATCGGCGGGTTCCAGCGGGTCGCTACATACAGTGGCCAGGTAAGAGAGGCGCGGGTCGGCGGCATTGCGCAGGAAGCTGATAAAAGTGTCGCTGAGCCGGTAAGCGCCGGGATCATTCCCCAGCAGGATCAATCCCGAGCCATTGACATCCGGCGTACCGGTGACATTCTCATGATGCAAAACCGCATTGTCTGTATTGCTGGTCATGACGCCTCCGTTCACGGCTATCCACACCCATTGCCGGGCCATGTCGGGATTGACCTTGCTCAGACGCATGGCCGCCCGGAGCATCTCGGAATAGGCAAATTTCTTCCAGGAAAGAACATCCCCTTTGTACAGCAGGTCCGCAGGCCCCACTGAATTGCCTCGCGCAGGGTCCAGCTTCTCCGCGGCGTCTTTCAATTCTTTCAAAAGGTCTGTATAGATGTCCTTTTGAAGATCGTACTGTGGTGTGGTGATCCCGGAGATATAGCCCAGCCCGGCCTGTGAATACGGACAATCCCCATACATATCCGTCATCCGCTGGAACATAAAGGCCTTGAAGATCCTGCATATGTGGTAGAGATTGTACATGGACGTATCGCTTGCCGCATGATACTGCACTTCCACGATGTCTGCTATGCTGTTCGGATAGTTCTTATCCCAGTAGGCAGAGTTATATCCCGCATCGAACAGGTATTTGTCGCCCACCCAATAGGATATGGTGGAGGACAGATGCTGGATCATGCATCCGGAATAGATCAGGTTGTTACGCCAGTCCTCATAGCCATAGCCATCGGTATTGCCGGATGTAAGCAGCTCGGCGCTGGTAAAAAGATAGTTGTAGTTGATCTGATCACCTGTTATCTCACCGGGATCAGTATTTATCTCAATGAAATCCTTTTTACAGGCTCCGGTGAGGGCCCAGATGCTCATTGACAGGACGGCTGTTAAGATTCTTCCGGACATGATCAGAATTTCAGGTTTATATTGAATCCCCAGCTTCGTACGGGCGGATAGCCGGATAGTTCCAGTCCCTGGCCATTCGTATTGTTGATGCTGGATTCGGGATCTATATTCGGCGTATGTTTCATCAGGGTAGCGAGGTTACGTCCTACAAGGGAGAAGGTGGCGGCTTTGAAAAACCCTTTTTTTACCATGGCCGCGGGCAGGCTGTATCCCAGCACTACCGACCGTAGCTTGACAAAGCTGGCATCATAGACGAACTCTTCCGCGATATGGTCGGTGCCCCGGGCTGCGATGTCCTGGAAATACTGTTGGGCCGGAACGGCTATCGTATTCGCCTTGCCGTCGGTGGTTACCCCTTTTCCTATATATCCTCCTTCCCTGCCCTGCAGCGTCTTTTTCTGCAGTCCGTATTGGTACAGCAGCAGATTGGTGCCGGAATAAAGATGTGCGCCGTATTTGAAATCCACCAGCACGGAAAGGGACAGGTCTTTATAACGAAGCTCATTGGTAATGCCGCCCGTCTGTTTGTAAACGGTGGAGCCCAACGGGACCACATCCGTATGTTCCGGCTCGCCCGCCGGCGTTGCGCCGGATGATCCATCGCTGAATATAATATTGCCTTTCCCATCCCGCTTGTAGGCATAGCCCATGATCTGGCCATAGGGCAGTCCTACCACATTGCTGATGCTGACCTCGCTGCCCCACCGGGGATAGGCGCCGTTGATAACAATGCTTTGCGCGCCGCCGATGTCGAGGACCTTGTTGTTGTTGATGGCGAAGTTGAAGGCCAGGTTCCAGGCAAAACCCCCGCTTTTCACGGGCGTGCCTTTGAGCAGCAGCTCGATACCCCTGTTACGTATTTTTCCAATGTTCTCGATGTATTCGAAATAGCCGGAGGTAGGGCTCACCGTTATACGTACGATGTCGTTGGTCGTCTGCTTGCTGTACCAGGTGAGGTCGAATCCCAGGCGCCCCTTAAAGAACTGCATGATCAGTCCCAGCTCTTTTTCCGCGATGCTCACCGGCCTCAGGGAAGCGTTTGGGATCAAAGGCACCAGATCGCTGGTAGCAATATATCCCAGTGGCTGCCCGCTGATGGTGTAGCTGAACAGTCCATAGGTAAGGACGTTCTGATAAGGCTCCGTCCCATTGGAGGAGGCGGCATAAGAAGCCCTGAGCTTGCCCATACTGATCCATGCCGGAAAATGCAGGGCCTCCGAAAAGACAAAGCTGCCGGAGACGGATGGGTAAAGATAATGGTCCGTATTGATATTGAGGGTAGAGAACCAGTCATTGCGCGCTGTCAGGTTGAAAAAAAGATAATTCTTAAAACCCAGGTCCGCGCTGCCATACAAAGAATTGACCCTGTAATGCCGGTAGAAAGAGCTATAGGGCTTGTTAACGATGTTGCCGGCATTGTAGTTGCCGGGGACCTGGAAAGGTCCTGCGGCCCTGTTGGATGAATAAGGCACGGCGCCGATGCCGCTGATGTCGACCACATTGTCCTGCTGATTGCCGCCGATGTTGGCGGAGAAGTTCCAGGCGGTGGTCGATCCCTTGTGCATGCCGATCATAAAGCTGCTGTTCATCTCATGATAGTTGACCTCGTATTGCGTGAGGTTGCCGCCGTGGATGCCGTCGCTGCGCGTATACTCCACACCGGAGGGTACGATATTGGTGACATTGAAGATATAGCCGTCACGTGACACCTGTCCCTGCAGGTAGAGCCAGTCCAGCAGATTGTATTTAAGGGTCAGTCCGCCGGTGATGCGGTTGCGGTCCGTCCTGTTGATATAATCATAGGCGATATAATACGGGTTCTCAAAATAATTGTCGATGGTGCCCGCCAGCCGCTCCGTTCCGTCCGGATTGGTCCTGTTCTTTAGCCACCTGACGTCAAAGGAGGTAGGAAGATAGAGCAGCGGGGCGATGATATTGCCGGCATTGTCGGAGATGGAGGCCCTGTTGTTCACATGCTCAAAGACATAGTCGGCCGTCAGCTCCATCTGCAACCGGCTGGTGACGGAATAGGTAGAGTTGAAGCTCAGCCCCTGCTGACGCATGGTGGAGTTGGGCATAATGGTATTGAGATGAAGATCGGACAGCCCAAGCCGGAAATGACCTTTGTTATTGGCGCCCGTCAATGCTACCGAGCTCTGGCTGGTTAGTCCTGTCTGAAAGAAATGTTTAAAGTTATCCCTCACCGGCAGGTAGCGCACAGTATCGCCCAGGAAATTGACGGCCTTCGTTCCATCCATTTTCGCGCCCCAGCTATAGTAAGGCGCTACTTCCGCCAATTGCCTGTTAGTGGGCTTGACACCGGAGACGCCCTGGCCGTATACATACTGGTAGTCCCTTTCGTCGACGATGCGATTCACCGTCAGATTATTGTTCACCTGTATCCCGATACCGCGGGTCCTGGAGCCGGACTTGGTCGTGATGAGGATGGCGCCGTTGCCACCCCGGTAGCCATACAAGGCGGATGCAGCCACTCCTTTCAGCACCAGCACGGATTCTATATCGTCGGGGTTGATATTGGAAAGGCCGTCTCCCAGGTCGGGTCCGCCATATTGACCCGAATAGTTCTGTGTGGTATTGTCGTACGGCACGCCGTCGATGACATACAGGGGCTGGTTGTTGCCACTGAGAGAGGCATTGCCGCGGATCAGCAACCGGCTGCTGCCATAGGGTCCTGTCGCATTGATGGCCACGCTCAATCCTGCTACCTGTCCCACCAGCGCATTGCCCAGGTTGGGATCACGGGACATGGCCAGTTTTGATCCATCCAATTCGGTAGCGGAAAAGCCAAGGGATCGTTCCTGCCGCTTTATACCCAGCGCTGTCACCAGCACTTCCGTCATTGGCTGGTCGGAAGGCGACAATATCACCCATCCCCTACCCGACTCGGAAGCAGGCATTTGACGAAACTTATAGCCTACGAAAGAAAAAAGCAAGGTATCGCCTTTGCCGGCATGAATGGTAAAAAGGCCTTCCAGGTCCGTGACCGTGCCTCTGTGTGTGTGCTTGACAGTAACGCTGACACCCGGCAATGTCTTTCCATCCGCCGCTATTACCCTGCCGCTGATATTGTTGGTGGCCACCCTTGCTGTATCCACCGCGGGAATATCCTCCGAAGGATTGGTGACGCCGGCATTCGGATCATAGGGACTGTCCTTATCCGGGGGCTTTCTGCTGAGGATGACAAAGGTCCGGTCGTCCACCTTTTTATAATACAGGCCTGTATTTCTCAACATCTGGTTGAGTATCTTTTCGACGGGCATGTTGGTGGAGAGTACAGGAGGTTCGACAAGCACTTTTCCCAAAGGCTGCTGGGAGAAAAGAAAATAAACGCCTTTGGATCTATTCAGCTCGATCAGTACATCCAGGAGAGGGCGGCGGGTGGTATCCGTCGATTGGGACAATACGTTCGTGGTTCCTGCGAGGAAAAAAATGACAAGCAAATAGGAGTATAGGCCTGATTTTCTCACGAAGTAGTTTTGGATGGTCGAAAATGTGCGGAAATTGGTCTTCTCAAAAAAATAGCCCAATTCCCGCAAACAGCTAATGTCTGTCCTATTTCTTCTTCTTTACACGCTCCCGAATGACAATCTCATTGTTCAGAGAGTCGTGGGCTATATCAAAATCGGTTGTTTCCTTCATCGACCTTATCAGCAGATCCAGGTTGTTGCTCGGCAGCATGGCGGTGACGGTCCTGTAACGAGTGGAATCCCCTTCCAGCCGGACACGTGTCCCATACAGGTCGTTGATCATGGTTGCCACCTTGCTGATGGGCGTGGTATCCAGTATCAATTGCTGTTCTTTCCAGGCCAGCGTCATCCGGGAGCAACCCACCGTCTTTTCCAGCGATGAATCATATGTGACAAATTCTCCCGGCTTCATCATGATGGTCTTTCCGTCTTTTGTCCGGAGGGTTATGCTACCTTCCTGCAGCAATACATTATCCTTACCGTGTCGGTTAGATACATTAAACTGCGTGCCGGTGACGATGATATCGAAATGCTCGCTGTGTACGATAAACCGGCTGTTCGATCGTGTTTTCTTTACATGAAAAAAAACTTCGCCGTCCACCCAGACCTCCCGATCCCGTCCGTCTGTCCAGTTGCTGCCATAGCGCAGGCTGCTGTTGGCATTCATGGTCACTTCCGTCCCGTCGGGCAGCTGCCGGCTGCTGATCTGTCCGAAGGGTGTTCTTACTTCGGGGGGTGTATGAGCATTATATTTTACGATAATTATCCCCGCGACTACGGCAACGAGCACGGATGCAGCGGCGATCCAGCGCATACGGCCAATGGTTGATGTTTTGGGGGAGGAAGGGAGGGAAGCGATCTTCCCGAACAATGCGTCCTCTGCCTTTTGTAGCTGTTGGGGTGATGGTTCTTTTTCCGAAAGGCGGGTTGCTTCGAGCAGGGTCACGGCCATTTGCACGAGCAGTTTTCGATCGGGACGGTCTGTCATCCAATCTTCCCATTTATCATCGGCCTCTCCTCCCGTCTTGTAATACCAGGAGAGAAAGGAGGGGTCCGACAGCAAGTCTTCCGGCTCACGATAATTATCTAGCATAGCAACTACTAATCTAAGGGCTTGTCGTCTTTGGCTTAGGTTTCATTTATGATTGGCCTCGCGGCCGACGGAATTGTGTTCCATCCTGTATATCCCTGTAAAGGTAGATCGTGGGACTGCTTTGGGGAAGTTTTTTATAGCTTTTTTTCATCCATCTGTGAAAAATCTTTGTTACCATTTGTGAGAATCGATTATTTTACAACCTTCACTGAACGAACCACCTCTTTTTGAATACGGCAGACCAGAACATAAGGCTTTGGGAATCTTTCCGTAAAGGAGATAAGGAGGCTTTTGCCGCCCTGTTCAGGGAGCACTATAATACGCTTTACAAGTTTGGCAACAAGTTCACCACCGACACCGAGCTGCTGGAAGACTGTATACAGGAGCTGTTTGTGGAATTATGGCAGGCAAAGTCCCGGGCGCCTGTGTTCTCCGTAAAGGCCTACCTGCTTAAAAGCCTCAAATACAAGTTATTGAAAGCTTTCCGCAAAAACGGTAAAGTACTTCCGCTGCATGAGAACGGGGATGTGCCGTTCGAGTTCAGCCACGAGACCTTTCTGATCACCCAGCAGGAGAACCAGGAAAAGAAGCAAATGGTCATAAAGGCGCTGGGCCGGCTGTCGAACCGTCAGAAAGAGATCATCTATCTCAAGTATTACCAGGATCTCAGCTACGAAGAGGTCAGCGAGATCATGAATATCAATTACCAGGTGGCCCGCAATCTCCTCTACCAGGCGATCAAGTCCCTTAAAAATATGCTGGCGGGTCCTTTGGAATTATTTTTACTATTTCTTTTCTCCACCGGCATTACATTTTCCCTCCATGTGCCACAAGTCCATCGACCGGACGCACACCATGAGACTTCATCAGGTACGCAGAAGGACAAAAGGGTGCAAACGGTTGCTTCAAATTTCTCATATATGGGAAATAGGAGCTAAATTCGCGCAGCTTTTTAATCAAAACATTCTGAATATATGAGCATGGTAGACTCATTCGAGAAAATCCCCGTAAAAATTTTCGGTACATTAGGTGAAGGTTCCCGTCACATTGGAAAAGAGATCGCGACCCTGATCCGCGAAAAAGAGGCCAGGGGTGAAAAGACTGTTTTAGGTCTGGCGACAGGTTCCTCCCCCAAATCCCTGTATTCTGAGCTGATAAGACTTCATCGGGAAGAAGGCCTAAGCTTCAAGAATGTGATCACCTTCAATCTCGATGAATATTACCCCATCGACAACGACGCCCTCCAGAGCTACAACCGCTTCATGAAAGAGCAGCTGTTCAGCAAGGTAGACATCGATCCCGGTAACTGTCATATCCCGAACGGGGAATGGAAGAAGGAGGATATCAAAAAACATTGCATAGAATACGAAAAGCTCATCGAAGAGGCAGGCGGCATCGATCTGCAGATCCTGGGCATCGGTAACAATGGGCACATCGGATTTAACGAGCCGGGTTCAAGCATTTTCTCGCGCACCCGTCTGGTGCCGCTGGACAATTCTACCAGGATCGCCAATTCAGGGGATTTTCAAAATATTTCCAAGGTCCCCCGTCTGGCCATCACCATGGGCATCGCCACCATCCTCAGCGCTAAAAAGATCATCCTTATGGGCTGGGGGCAGCTGAAAGCGCCCGTGCTGCAAAAGGCCGTCGAAGGACATGTCACCGAGCAGATACCTGCCAGTCTCCTGCAGCAGCACAACGATTGTACATTCGTACTGGATGAGATGGCTGCTTCCGAGCTGACGCGATTTAAATCTCCCTGGCTCACGGGCGAGACGGAGTGGACATCCGCCGTCATCCGCAAGGCTGTGGTAAATATGGCTCTCAAATTAGGCAAGCCTGTGCTTAGCCTTACCAACAGCGACTATAACGACAATGCGCTCAGCGAGCTGCTGGTGGAAAAAGGCGATGCCTATGAGATCAATCTGCAGGTGTTCTATCAGCTGAGGGACAGCATAACAGGCTGGCCCGCCGGCAGACCCGATGTCAGCAACCCCAATCGTCCCGAGCGGTCCAAGCCTTATCCCAAACGTTCGCTTATCTTTTCCCCCCACCCCGATGACGATATCATCTCCATGGGCGGCACGTTTATGCGGCTCCATGATCAGGGGAATGATGTGCATGTAGCATACCAGACATCCGGGAATATTGCCGTGACGGACGAGTTCGTCACCCGCTTTTTGGACTTTGCCGTCGGCTTTGAAGAGCTCGCGGGCATCGATAGTAAAAAATCCTCCCAGATATTGCAGGAGGCCCGGGAATTCCTGAAGAACAAAAAGAACAGCGAGATCGACACACCGGAGATCCGTCAGATCAAAGGTCTGATCCGCCGTTGTGAGGCAAGGGCTACCTGCCGCTACGTAGGCATCAAGGATGAGGGCATCCACTTCATGAACCTTCCCTTTTATGAGACGGGCACCATCGAAAAAAAGCCGATGGGAGAAGAGGATGTAAAGCTGACGATAGAGCTGCTGCGCAAGCTGCAGCCACACCAGGTGTATTGCGCGGGCGATCTGGCCGATCCGCACGGGACGCACAAAGTATGCCTGGATATTATATTCGAATCTTTCCGCCGGCTCAAGGCGGCAGGCGACAGCTGGCTCAAGGACTGCTGGGTATGGCTGTATAAAGGCGCCTGGCAGGAATGGGATATCAGCGAGATCGAAATGGCCATTCCCATGAGTCCGGACCAGGTAATGAAGAAACGCTTCGGCATTTTTATTCACCAGTCACAAAAGGATATGGTTCCCTTCCAGGGTAGCGATAGCCGTGAATTCTGGCAGCGCGCGGAAGACAGGAATGCCAATACAGCCAATCTCTATGCTCAGTTGGGGCTGACGAAATATGCGGCGATGGAAGCCTTTGTAAGATGGCATTACTAGACGAGCATTGCACCCGGAGCCGCAGAAGGCGGCTCGTCCATAACTGAGCCTTTGGCGAAGGTCACGACCGAGAAGGACTGTGACGAAGCAGGTCCGACGAAGGCCTCAGACATTAGCGGGTTGCGGTAATTGGGCTATTTTTCCCGGTGCCCAATTACTGCATATAATACGGGCCTTTATTGTATTTTTGTTGTTTCTCTACTTGATATGCCAATAACCATACTGGCTGAATTGAGAGAGGAATGGCAGGATGCCTGGCAGTCGGCCTGGTATCGCAAGAGGGCAATCATAGGGCTTGTGCTGGTTGTCGTGACCTTATCGCTGTTCCCCTTTTTCTTCCAGGCCATCGAAAAAAGAAACGGTGTCCTTCTGCATGATCCGCTGTTAGCGTGGCTACATCCTCATAATGTATCCCTGGCCATTTTTGTCTTTATATGGGCTATTTCCCTGCTGGGTATCCTGCGAGCCGCACAGAACCCTAATATGTTCCTCACTTTTGTATGGGCTTACTGGCTGCTATGTATCCTGCGTACGCTGATGATTACGCTGGTCCCGCTGGATCCCCCTGTTGGCCTGGTGGGATTAGTGGACCCGATCAGTAATTTCTTTTACGGAGAGAAGTTCGTCACAAAGGATCTTTTCTTTTCCGGCCATACGTCCACCGTATTCCTTCTTTTTCTTTGTCTGCCGGGGAAGGTGGATAAGAAGCTGGCGCTGGTCGCTACCGTGGTAGTGGGGTGCCTGTTGCTGGTGCAGCATGTACATTATACCCTGGATGTGCTGGGAGCTCTTGTATTTGCCTGGATCGCCTTCTGGACGGCGCGCAGGACGGTGGTGCGGCTTCCCGAAGAGTCGCTGGACTGAGCCTTCGCCAGCCATCGCTGTCGGAACCTTCTGCCGGCCTTTCGACCACTGCCGGCCCCCTAGAACGCCTCCCCTAACTGAAGGTAAAATCCCTGGGAATGCTGGCCGAGGCCATAATCAAGCCGCAAATTCAGCTTTTCCGCCTTGTTCAGCGCAATCCGCACTCCTCCCCCATATGAGTATTTAATGTCTTGAAAATTAATGTCTTTTAACGCTGGCCCTACATTCCCGAAGCCCGCAAAGCCTACCACTCCTATGCGATCGACGACAGGTACCCGATATTCCGCCTGCAGGACGCCCTGGTTCTTATCCCTGAACCGGCCGGCATAATAGCCTCTCATGATATTGGCTCCTCCCATGGCGGCCAGGCTGCGGAGAGGGACCTCTCCGGCGGTGAACATCCCATAGGCGTGCAAGGCCAGTATCTGGTCCTTATAGATCCGGAGGAAGCGCCGGATGTCAATAGTATAGCTAGTATATTGATAATCAGACCCTATAAAGGGCATGAAATGATCGAACCAGAATTGCATCATGGTGCCTTTGCTGGGTGAAAAGGCGTTGTTGCGGGTGTCGAAGGTAAAGCTGAGGCCCAGGCCGAAGATATGGTATCCATTCCGGCCGAGTATATTCTCCTGGTCGAAAAGCTTGCCCCTGTCGTATTCCATGTTGAAAACACGCTGATGCTCAAATACAACCCCTAAAAAAAGATTGCTGCCAATCCGTCGCTGTGGGTGTAAGTAAACATAATACTGCTTAAATTTATAGGACTCTTTATTGCTATCGGGGGCTGACTTTCCTAATCCCCAGAAATTATCAGGAAATGAGCTGTATGAAAATTGCTCATTGAGTATAAATCGTTCACCCGGGAAATAAATGGAACCATTTAGTGCTGCTACAAACTGACTGCGGGTCGTATATAGAGCCACGGCCTGGGCGTTGGATGTTCGCGTAGCGCTGTCGTGGGTTTTAAGGTGGAAGGTGCTGGCGCTGACGATCCCGAAGGACCAGCCTGTCTCAATACTACGGGCGATGATTGGCAGAACGAGAATATGACGTAGATTTGCGGGGCTCTGAGTAGCAGCCTGTTTACCGGGTAGTTTGACAGGGACTTTGACAGGCAGCTTGATGTTATCGGGTAGCTTTATATGGTCAGGAAGCTGCTCCACGGGGATAACTCCCGTGCTGTCCTTTTGCGCCGAAAGGTCAAAAGATAGTAAAAAATACAAGCAGAGCCCTACAATATATGGTGTTTTCCTAATCAGACTGCGCAACAATGTGTATATTAATGTGTTTATTTACGATATTCGATAAAAAACTGGCAAATTAACACGGAAAAATCTAATTTTCTTACATTTGGAGATTAATGAAGATTTCACAATTTGTTAAAATTAAATTCATCTAAATAATAAAAGGCTACTGAATCGGAAAGGCGGACCCTTCCCTTTCTTAAATAAAAGCTAGCATTATGAAAAAATTTGAATGCCCCGATTTTGTACTAGGAGATAAGCTGACAGAAGAGCAATTTAACTTTTTCGATAAATATGGAGTTATCATATTTAGGAATTTTCTTAAATCGGAGACTGTTCAATTATTTATTTCTGAGCTCAACCGGATCGAGAAGCAATGGCTGGAAGAAGGCCGTGAGAAAGTCAATGGTATTCCATTGAAATTCGGGAAGGATCAGGATGGCAATAAGATGATCCAGCGGATGTGCTTTCTTTCGCTGTACAGCAATCCCCTGCATGAATTGCTGCAGGATCCGCGCATAAAGGCGCTCATTGGCCTGCTGGCTCCTTACGAGGGACGTATCAGCGAGAATGAGAAAGACGGACTGATCCTGAACCATTATGTCAGGATGCCGGAGAGTTCGTTCACCCAGATGGGCTGGCATACGGACAGCCCGCGCGATCTCTTCCTGGGCCAGAAGATCATGCCGATGCTGAATGTGGGCATCCACCTGGATGATACGCCGTTCGAGAACGGTGGGTTGCGGGTATTGCCGGGCACGCACAAGCAAGGTATCCTTCGCCTCCTCTTTGGAAAGAAATATTTCATCGATAATAATCCTGACCGCCGCGAGATCGGGTTCGATCTGAGCGCAGGTGATCTTACCGTACATGACGGACGGATCTGGCATCGGGCACAGCAATCCCCTCTCTATGGAGAAGCCAGCCGCCGCCGGGTAATGTATGTTCCCATTATCACCGGCAAGTACATGCCCAAGGATGAAAAAAGCAAAACTCCTTTCTACCATCGATTTGCCTCGAAAGTGCAGAACTAAACCGATAAAATTTTTAATTTGGAAGGGCCAACTTACGTTGGCCCTTCTGATCGAGTTGATCAAGACATTAATCGAAAAGAGGCTGTCTCGCAAATTTTGCCCCGAAGAGACAGCCTCTTTTTAAATTTGATATAGCATGGAATACGCATTAATCACCGGCGCCAGCAAGGGTATTGGCCGGGCTATCACCGAAGAGCTGGCCCGCAGAGGATTCAATGTATTGCTGGTAGCCCGTTCGGAAGACAAGCTCCGGCAGGCTGCCGGAGAGATCGTCGCCCGTTATAAGGTCAAGGCGGACTGGCTGGCCATCGACCTTTCGTTGCCGGATGCTGCCGCAGAGGTGCACGATTGGTGCAGGGCGCGCGGGTATGCTGTCAAGGCCCTGGTAAATAATGCGGGGTATGGGCTCAGCGGCTCTTTTGAAAAATATGCTATCGAAGAGCATCTCAACATGATGCATCTGAATATGGACACCCTGGTGAAGATGGTGCGGCTTTTCCTTCCGGACCTGCATAAGCAATCCCGGGCCTATATTCTGAATATCGCCAGCTCCGCGGCTTACCAGGCGGTGCCCCGCCTGAGCCTTTATGCGGCCACTAAAGCCTTTGTATTGTCCTTTAGCAGGGGATTACACCAGGAGCTGCGGGGAACAACGGTGTCGGTGACGGCTATCAGCCCGGGTGCGACGGATACGGATTTCCCCAACAGGGCTCAACTGGGAGAAAAGGGAATGAAGGCGGCGGAGAAGTTCAATATGACGCCGGAAGTGGTGGCGTCACTGGCCGTGAAGGCCATGCTGGCGGGCAAGGCGGAGGTCATTACGGGGATGGTGAATAAGGTGGGGGCTTTTATGGCCTGGCTGCTGCCCAAGGGGGTGGTGGAGAGAACGGCGATGAAGATATATGAATAGTATTTTTTCCAGTCAGGATTTTGTGCTATATTTGCAACCCCTTAGCGAACCTTTCGAGAGGGATAAGGCCCCGTAGCTCAACTGAATAGAGCATTTGACTACGGATCAAAAGGTTTCAGGTTTGAATCCTGACGGGGTCACCACATTGGAATGGTCTTCATTTTTGAAGGCCATTTTCTTTTGGGGGTCGTTGAGATCGGCGCTGGGCCTGCATATCAGCTCGATGGCGCGGTTGGGTCGGATGGTTTGAATTGCGTTTTCTTTTAAGACGGCTTTTTCGGGATAGATCAAACCAATGAGCTGTTGTTTGAGGAGTAGATCGCCTTCTTTGTAGAAGTTGGGAAGGTTGGTTACGATCTGCAGGCAGGTCTCCACCTGGTCGGTTAGAGTATCGTCGGTGGCATTTAGTTTGGTCAGCTCCTGTTGGAGACGGTTGATCTCTGGTTGATAGATGCTTTTGGCTTCGTTCAGGTCTTCTACTTCGATCACCCCGTCGAAGAGCTTTTTTCTCGCGTTCTTTAGGCTTTGTTCGCTCCTTTCTATGGCTGCCTTGAGCTGGTCGATTCTTTTGGTCTTGTCCTGGGGTTCTATATTCAGGTGATGATGTAATACGGCCCGTTGGTACTCGATGGTATTCTGGTTGATTTGGCTATTGATAGTTTTCAGCTCCTTTAGGAAAAGATTGTTGACGTCTTCGGCTTTTGCTCTTTCCTTGCAGCCCTTTACACAGTGATA
>DASZWE010000472.1:0-2874 GCA_035546735.1 Puia sp. | reverse complement strand
CGTTGGTCACTTCGTCATAGCGTCTGCCCATGAAACGCTTTACGGACATAATAGTGTTCACCGGGTTGGTGATAGCCTGCCGCTTGGCAGGATCGCCCACTTTCCTTTCCCCGTTCTTGAGGAAGGCGACCACCGAAGGGGTTGTACGCCGGCCTTCATCATTGGCGATCACTACGGGCTCATTACCTTCCAATACGGCTACACAGCTATTCGTCGTACCAAGGTCAATTCCTATAATCTTTCCCATATAATTGTTTGCTTTTAAGGTTAGTATTATCCTATCCGGTGGATGATGTCAATCATTGTGCCACGCCATCGGGAAGTGAAAAAATGACAGGTGGTGTGTCAGGGTCTATCTAACTACTTCGAGGACAGGTTTTAAGGATTGATCCTTAAATACATAATCAGCCACCAGATCCACGGTCGGAGTAGTGGAATTGAAGGAAATACCCGTTCCCGCCATTTTGACCATGCAGACGTCGTTCTCTCCATCCCCTACCGCCACAGAGTCAGCCAGGCTGATGCCAAACCGGTGGAGGATATACTGGAACATATTGCTTTTACAATGGTCATGGTCGCATTGGCTGAACTTGTCCTTTAAGAGCTGGGATGGTATTTTCACCTCCCCGGTAGCAACGCTTTTCTGGAATTCCAGCTCGTTCCCCAGGGTAAAATCGAGCCCTAAGAGATTTTTGACATGATTGGCAATGGCATGATAGCTGTCACTGATGATCCCGCAAACATACCCCCTCACCTGTAGTTCCCGGATGACCTGTACAGCATCCCCGATCAGGGGAATGGATTCCACAACATTGATTAGTTCAGCAAAGGTCCTCCCCTCCAGCAGACGGGCTATTTTTTGGGTCTTTATATAGTTGCTCTTGTCCTGGGAAATTATATCATCCAGCTCTCTCCGAAATCCGAACCTGTCGGCGGCTGCCCGTATGAAGCTGCCCTGGAGAAGGATATTGTCCATATCAAAGACGATCATTTTTTTGGGCTGTCTCACCATCTCCTTTAAGGCAAATTCTACTTGTTCCCGCATCAGCTGGGTAGGATCCTCGTCCTGGCGGCGTCCGCCATCGAATATATTTACCCGCTTGAAGATGGCATTGGCCACCTGCTTGGCCATCCTGCCCAATACATGCAAGGGCTGCATATCATTTTCCACCTCTCCGATACACACTTCCCTGATCCGCGCCCTGACATTATGCATGTCGATCAATAGACCAATGTCCACGCCATAGTCGTTGTCGAACTCTACTTTTTGAAAAAAGGATTTCTTTCCGGCGATCATCCCGCTGGAAGGCTGTCTGAACTCCAGTAAATGTGGGAAAAAGAATTCCAATAGCGGTTTGGCCAGTATCTCCGTCACACGGCCCGTCTGCCTTTCGTAGTAACTTTTTACAAAATCCGCTTCATCCCTGATCAGGGGTTCCGTCAGCTTTTTAACGATGTCCTCGGCGTGGTAAGGCGTATCCCCTTCCAGAAATACCAATATCTCGTTCCTGGCCATCATCATTCCCTCCCGCATGGACTCTCCCCTGCCGATGTGCGTGCTGGTAATGACCCGCACATTCTCCTTCTTCGCTTCGGCAATAGTGTTATCCAGGGAAAGATCGTCCACCACTATGATCTCGTCTACCAATTCATTCCGCTTGGCTTGCTGAATAACGTTCCTTATGGTCTTTTCTTCATTAAGTGCGGGAATGACGACTGTAATCATGCAGTTACCTTTTTATAGAATAACAACCTACTGCGTAGGTTGTTGGGTGAATACCTAAAACTATGCCAGGAAAATTATTATAAAAGTCTGATAGACAATCATTAAATTTGAATTAAAGCTAATTGTTCACACCTGTCCGCCGCGATACCATTTTCATCGGCTGTTTACCCGTATCAACGCGCTCCTCACCAGGAGCCGCTTCCGGCGGCTCGTCCATAACCGTACCGCGCCACTTACGAGGAGTTGAAAGTAAAGGGCGTACAGTCCAAAAGCGAACCCAAAGAGCGGTTCTACGGTATAGAAGCTATTATTTCAGATGGGGTAGGCAATTGGTTCAATATGACACAACCCACTGACGGGCCGCCAGCCAAACCACAGGGACTCGAATAAACCGTCAAAGACGGTCCTCGACGGGGTCTGTATTGACCCGTTTAGTCTTGACCTGCTCAGCCTTGAAAGTGTAATTCTTTTGCGTGAGATAGCTGAACGTGACGACAATAACGGTAGTCAATATCTTGGCGAAAGTAGGATAAATGTGTACCTGTTCGACAAACAGCTTGATAAAAACATAGTTGAGAAAAAGACAGATCACCACCAGGACAAAATATCGCCATAGCTGAACCCTTCCCTGCAGGGTGGACTGTGTAAAGACAATATTACGCATCAAAAAGAACCCTGTGGGAAAGCTCACGCAAAAAGCAATGATGATGGAGGCAATATGGGGTTTCATCACAAAAAAACCCAGGTCGAGGTCGTGTTTGTGTAAAATAAAATTATAGCCAATTGCATACATGACTATGTCTACGAAGGTATTGGCCCCCCCGCAGGCAGCATAACGAAAGGTCTGTAAGGGCATAAACCGGCTGAAGGGTGGATAGAAATAATCGATAAATGATATGATCAGCTTTTTCGGCATTTGGTCCATTGCATTGTGCGCACGAAGATACCGATAAATGCCCGTTTTTCCCTGATTTTAACAGGCGGGAATTGGTCTTCGCAGAAAAAAATAGCCCAATTCCCGCAAATCGCTAATGCTGTCCCTCAGACGGGCCGCAGTCTGCGGCTCAGGATCGTCGGTGGATACTTCTCTGTTTCACCGTCATGCAGTACCTTCGCAGCCAATCAGCGAAAATGGATATTATCAGTCA
>DASZWE010000471.1:0-11995 GCA_035546735.1 Puia sp. | reverse complement strand
CCTTCCGCAAAAGGGCGCCTATTATAAACATCTCATCTTTGGCATGCTCTTCCTGTTTGCCCTTTATTTTATCATCTGGGTCGTCATTTCTGTATTTTTTCAGGAGCAGGAGTTTGCACTCTTCTTTATCACACTCTCCTTCCCGCTGTACATCGCATTACATTACTATACGCTGTGGAAAAAAGAGAACGATCATCGGATATCCGCGCCGCTTTCACGCCCGCTGACACTTTATTTCTCCATCCTCATCGGACTGCTTATCATTTCTTCTTTTTATGGCGGCTCCTCATGGACAATACCCTTTCTGTTCCTGGGCTCTCAGATACTGTTCTTTATAGCGTATCGCAGGCTCGTACACCTGTATATGGCCCGGTCATCCCTGACACCGTCTTTTGCCTGGCTGCGCCTCTATGCAACAGCCATTATCACAGGTGTGTTCATGATCAGCATTGTCCCCGCCTGGGGTATTTTCCTGCTGTTCTTTAAACAGGAAACACGTTTGCGACATAATAGCGCGAGACTGGAAACAGCCTGGATGATCAACCATCGCAGGACCCGGCTCAACCAGCGGATGACAGGCTATAAAGGAACAGCGCCCATACGGCAGCTGAAGTTCAGCTATGGCATTTATCTTTTGTGGGACGACAACATCGATGCGGCGCCCGCGCAGACGCACGTTCCTTTTTTCCCCATCGACGCCCAATACAGCCATCTGCACGATCTCTTCTTTCCGGGGGACAGCAATGTGCTGGCAGAGATATCTCCAGCCGACTGGCTGACAAATGGGCCATGGAGCTTTACCAGAGACGATAGGGACGGGAGGACCCGACTGAATTATAAATATCCTTTGGACAGGACGGATCCGGAAGAGCTGCGGCTCACCGCGGGCGCCGAAGAATCTTTCTCCAGCATTGGAATGACCAACCATACGTATCTCACCATCGGCTCCTTCCGCTATATACTGTTCGACCTGGCGGAAATACTGGTCATCTTCCTGTTTTACAAGCTCACGATCGCATTGGCTACCCGCATATTCCTCATCGATATGTTCCGCAACGGACTTCGTTTTCCCTGCAGGACGGAGGAGCATCCATCACCACCTCCCTGCTCCGACAGCAGTGCGGAGTTCGAAGAGTTACTGGCTGAGATCCGTGCAAAGGAAAGTGAAGTCGATACATCGGACCCCGTCCGCCGGGCCGAGCACATTCTTTGCATCCGCGCTGCCTATGCCAAAGTATATGAAGACAAATGGGCCGGCCTGCCCCCGGAAAAGAAATTTATCCTCTTTGACCTGGCCAGGGATGGATTTGCCAACTACAGGACAGCCAATATCCTCTTTGACCTCATGCGTGACAGATTGATCCTCTTCACCGGCGCTCATCGCCTGCAGCTGGTCACCGATAGCTTCCGTGAATTCGTCCTGCAAAAAAGTGACGACCCGCAGGTCATTGCCACGCTGAAACGAAGCCGCCAGAAAGGACAATGGACCTCCTTCAAGACAGGCCTGATGATCCTGTTCACCGCATTCGGGCTCTTCATCTTCCTCACCCAGGATTCCCTCTTCCAAAAAATGACAGGACTCCTTACAGCCCTTATTACCATGTCCTCGCAATTCTCCACCATCTTCGGCAGGTTCGGCTCCCGGCCTGCGGCAGACAGCGATCCTCCCGGCGACAAGAGCCCCTGAAAGAGGCTCGTCCATAGGACAGATAAAGGATAAATGAGCGGAAAATCCGACATTTGGATATGCAGTTCATCGATCTATCCATTCCCTTAGACGGGTCCAACAAGCCGTCCCGGAAAAAACCTATTTTTCCTGTTACCGACCCGCTGCGCAATTATCTCAAACACCATGGACGCGAAGTACGCCTCCCCGTATCCTATCGTGACCTCCTCCAGCATATCACCTATTCCGTGCCCCTGAAGGACAAGAACAACCAGGACACATTATGGGAAACAGCCCTCTATGACATGCGTCACTGGGATTTTATCCGGGATGGCCTGGTCCAGATGTACGCCATACTCAAGACGGAAGGCGACCTCAGCTATACCAAACACCTCGACGTAGCCCGCATCGACTATTGCAGCTTCGCCAACTCCAACCCCTTCCGCATACGCATCGTCAATAAGTTCAACGATAATTACGATCATTACTATATCAAGCAGGCCGATGCTTCCCGCATCTATGGCCTCGAACTGGAACACCTGCTCTCCCCCAACCGCATCACTTTCTTTACCCATCACAATACCCTGGTGGAAGAGCATATTCCGGGGATCCCTGGTGATGCATTTATCCGCAGCTTCCTCCATGATCCCCAGACCAATAAGATCAGGCTTTCAAAGGAATTCGTAAAGTTCAACGAACGCTGCTTCGTCCGGCTGCTGGGCGACATGCGCTCCTATAATTTTGTCGTGGACATCACCCCCGACATCGAAGATTACCAATACCGTATCCGGGCCATCGATTTCGACCAGCAATCCTACGAAGGAAGGAAGAATCTCTACATACCACAGTTCTTTAAGGAAAACATCGCCTTCGTGGAGCTTTGCCTGAAATACCTCAACAAGGACTCCATCGAACAATACCAGACCGAAGAGCGTACCATGATGGCCTTCCGGGTGGCCTCCTCCCGTCACAGACTGATGGAATTACTGAATATCATGTCCAAGGACAGGATCGCCATCCCCGAAAAGCTGCTCCAACTGCGGACGGAATTAGGCGAACATTTCAGCAATCCCACCTTTTATAAGTGCAATTCCATGGGCCAGCTGGTCAAAAGACAGCTAAAACAGACACTCCAAAAGAATCTCGCCCTTATCCAAAAAAACCTCAGCAAATTCGAAGATTAGGCGGCGATGCCGTATATTCGCGACTTCTTTTAAAGAAATAACCTTGCCATTTAATGAAATTCAATGTTTTTGGCATTTTGCTAGAGAAGATCAAAGATCTTCTGGCCGATTTGCGAAGCATTCAACGAGACGATTGAAAAAGACATTATGAACGAGTTAACACCATCATTAGCCGTATACCGGGGATGGGTTACATTCGGAAAGAAACCATACCCGGTGTACCTAAATAATAAGTAAAGTTCAGTTAGTATGAAAAAATACTCGGCCGGTGTACTATTCGGTGAAGAACTGGAAGCCCTGTACAAAGACGCAAAAGACAACCAGTTTGCCCTCCCCGCGGTAAACACCATCGGCACCAACACGATCAACGCAGTCCTGGAGACCGCGGCAAAGGTTAATTCCCCTGTGATCATCCAATTCTCCAATGGCGGCGCCCAGTTCATCGCCGGCAAGGGAATGCCCAACGATAAGCTGCAGGGCAATATCTCCGGTGGCGTCTCCGGAGCCCTTCACATACACAATGTTGCAAAATACTACGGCGTCCCCGTCGTGCTTCACACAGACCATGCCTCCAAAAAATGGCTCCCCTGGGTCAGCGGTCTCATCGACGCAGGCGAACAGTTCTATAAGGAAAAGAAACAACCCCTGTTCAGCTCCCATATGCTGGACCTCTCCGAAGAGCCCCTGGAAGAAAATATCCATACTTCCGTGGAATTCTTCAAGCGCATGCAGCTCCTGGGCATGGCCATCGAGATCGAGCTGGGCGTGACAGGCGGTGAAGAGGACGGCGTGGACAACAGCGGCGTGGAAAACGAAAAATTATACACCCAGCCGCAGCACGTGGCTTACTCCTATACCGAGCTCAGCAAGGTAGGACGCCTCTTTAGCGTAGCTGCCGCCTTTGGCAACGTTCATGGCGTATACAGCCCCGGCAACGTAGAGCTGCGCCCCATCATCCTCAGGAACAGCCAGGACTATATCCAGAAAGAGCTGAAGACAGGCCCCAAGCCGGTATATTTCGTATTCCACGGCGGCAGCGGCAGCCCCCAGCATCAGATCAGGGAAGCCATCAGCTACGGCGCTATTAAGATGAACATCGACACCGACCTGCAATGGGCCTTCTGGGAAGGAGTTCAACAATACTATAAGAAGAACGAAGGCTATCTCCAGGGCCAGCTGGGCAATCCCGAAGGGCCTGATAAGCCAAATAAAAAATACTACGACCCCCGCATATGGCTGCGTAAGGGCGAAGAAAGTTTTATCAAGAGACTGGAAGTGGCCTTCGAAGACCTCAACTGTATCAATCGAAACGCCTAGTTCGCACAGGTCCGACATAAAAAAGGGAATCCGTATGGGTCCCCTTTTTTGTTTAAATTGCTGTCTTTAAAATCAAAATCCATGGCTTCTAAAAAGATCCTCGACATTTTGGGCGACAAAGCAGCTACTCTACTCGATCACAAACCCGTCATTGACAAATCCACGCTCAGCGCCCTACCCTCTCCCCGTCATGTAGAAGAAATATGGACCAATTCCAATCGCAATAACCAGGTATTGAAAAGCCTCCAAACAATGATCGGACACGGACGGCTCGCCGACACCGGATACCTCAGCATTTTTCCCGTAGACCAGGGCATCGAACACAGCGCAGGCGCATCCTTTGCCCCCAATCCCATGTATTTCGATCCTGAAAATATCATTAAGCTGGCCATAGAAGCAGGCTGCAATGCGGTCGCCTCTACGTTCGGTGTTCTCGGCATTATGAGCCGTAAGTATGCCCACCGGATCCCCTTCGTCGTTAAGATCAATCATAATGAATTGCTCAGCGTGCCCAACCGCTTTGATCAAACGCTCTTCGGCTCCGTAAAGGACGCCTGGAACATGGGAGCCGTAGCCGTCGGCGCCACCGTATACTGGGGCAGCGAAGAAAGCACCCGTCAGTTGAAAGAGATCTCCGAAGCATTCGAGCGGGCCCACGAGCTGGGCATGGCCACCATCCTCTGGTGCTATACCCGTAACAACAGCTTCAAGGTCGACGGCGTGGACTATCATACATCCGCCGACCTGACAGGACAGGCCAATCACCTGGGCGTCACCATCCAGGCCGATATCATTAAGCAAAAGCTGCCCACCAACAACGGCGGGTACCTCGCTATCAAACAGGGCAAGACCTCCCCGCTGGTATACTCCAGGCTCACAACAGATCATCCCATCGACCTCACCCGCTACCAGGTAATAAATTGCTACAACGGTCGCGTAGGATTGATCAACAGCGGCGGCGAAAGCAAGGGAGCCTCCGACCTGCACGATGCAGTCTTCACAGCCGTCGTCAACAAGCGCGCCGGCGGCATGGGCCTCATCCTGGGACGCAAGGCCTTTCAACGCCCCTTCAGGGAAGGCGTGGAGATGATAAGATCCATACAGGACGTGTATCTCGATAAAGAGATCACCATTGCGTAGATGCATTCTCTATATCACCTTCATCACACTGGCCGGCTGCCAGCCGGCCATAAAATACCCTCCGGGCGGCTACAGCTACCCGGAGCATCTTTTAGATAGGGATACGAATTTTTATCTCTATCCAATAAAAGACCTGGAACCAAGAAGAGACTCCTTCGTAGATGCCAATGGTTATGACTTTTATCAATCCGCACATGAGCCCAATCTCAGCATCAGACCACAACCCGTCCCCACGTTTCGCCTCACCTACAGCGTTCCCCTTGGCACCGACTATATTATTTCGCTCACCCCGGAATATATCACGATAAAGATTAGAGAAAATTACAGCGATGAATGTGCAAACCTTCCCGACACCAGCCGTCTTACATCTCTGGAACGAATGCACTATCGCATTCTGCAATACAATTTCCCCATCGAGCCTAACGGAAGACGTAATCCTGCGAGACAGCACCGCCTTGACTCACTGGGCTCAGTATATCCCGCTCTCCATGATGCGAAATATTATTCGTATCTATATAACAAAGCCAACGCCCACAAAGCTCCATGCCTTACTTTCACGCAACGTCAGATAAAGATCACGGCAGCTGAATTCGATAGTCTCGTCGGCAGGATCAATGCATCCGGCTTCTGGCAGATGCCATATCATGACGAGTCCGGCGAGCTCGGCATGGACAATCCGGGCTATTTACTGGAAGCGAATATCCCTGACAGATACAAGCTGGTAAGAGGCATTCCTGCCGCCGACTCCGTTCCTCCATACAGACAGGCATGGCAACAGCTTGTTAAAAAGGCAGGGATGGACTCGCTGGTTGTGATCGCTTTTTCAAATACACCGGATACATCCATAAAAAGACCTATCGTAGTCCAGGAGACAGAACTCCAGGAAGTTCGGCAGGAGCTGCCCAAACACAAACGCAGGCCCAAACACTGAGATCCCGCCTGTTATAATAGCATTCCCCAACTTGGGCAAATACATACCCGGCTAAAACACCTCGCCCAGTCCCAGGTAAAATGCCGTACGTCCCTTGCTGGTAGCAATATCCATCGTTATGTTGGTACCCGAATGCTTGTTGAACTTGACACGCAGGCCTGTTCCCACCGCCGGATGCAGGTAGGAGAACCGGTCCGTATGCGGCTCGGTCACCGTATTCACATTCGAGAACACAACAAACCCCAATAACCCATCCGACGTAATATCCCGCCGGTACTCCGCCTCCAGGTAATACAAGGTCTGACCGGTATAATGCCCCGGATAGATACCCCTGCCGGACTTTTGATACGGGTCCTGACCGATGGCAGGCAGATCCAGGTAAGGCGTATGATCTCCCAGCGCAGTCCAGAAATAGCTCCACAACGCCAGCATATTTTGCTTCGTCTTGCTGAAAGCAATATATTTTCTGACATCTATATAGACAGAATGCCAGAGATCATCGCTTCCCATGAACTTGGGATTCACCCGGTAAACAATGTTCCAGTACCAGCCCGGCAAAGGATTGATAGGGTTGTTTCTCGCATCATATAATAGATTGAAGGTCACACCCGAAGAAAAGGAGTTGCTGTGATTGGCGGTCCCGTATCGATAGCCCGTGAATTTTTGCAGGCTGACGGTATCATAGTCTTCGTCAGTCCGTATATCGATGTGATAGTCCATGGCGTAACCAAGACCGGCAAAAAGAAAAGGCTTGATCCTTTTCAGCGGATTCAGGTAAAGTCTCAGATAGGTGTACCGGATAAGTATCTTGTCGTCATTGGGCCGGTTCCCGCCAGGGCCCCAGGTATACTGCGGATACACGGTCAGACGGACATCCCCACTGTAGTTCCACGTATTCTGAGGGGCCCAGATATTCGCATGGAAAGGGATATTCCACTGTCCCTTAAAATTCGTGCTGGGAGAAAAGGTCACGGAAGACAGGTTGGTGGTTTTTCGGGGCCCCAGGTAAAAACCCGCCGTGGTAGCCGTTATCAGCGCAGTTCCACCACCTGGCACCGAAGTGCCTATAGGCAGCAGGGAATAATATACCCGCTTACCTTCCTCATGGGGCGGTTTTTTGATCCTGATATGGGTCGCCCTCGACAGCACCCCTATAATATCCCGTTGCCCGCTCGTATCCTGGTACTTCATAACACTGTCCGCCGGCACGATCATCCCCGAAGGATTCTGGGCACGGAGACAATAGCTGACCAGGCAGGTGCACAAAATGAGTATTCCTTTCAACATATCGTCTATGGATACCAATATTATGCTATTTTTCCAGTATTAATCAGGTTTAATATCATGCGTATATTATTTCCTTTTTTACTCTCCATAGCGGCATCCACCGCCTTCGCCCAAAAGGTCGTGCTGCTGACCAGCGGCACCCATTCTTCTTTTCGCGGACTCAGTGTCGTGGACGACCAGGTGGTCTGGGTCAGCGGCAGCAATGGCACCGTAGGCCGGAGCCTCGATGGAGGAAAAACCTGGGAATGGATCATCGTTCCCGGCCATGAAAAAAATGATTTCAGGGACATCGAGGCCTTTGATAAGAACACGGCCGTCATTATGGCCATAGCGACACCCGCTATCATCCTAAAGACCAGGGACGGAGGAAAGACATGGCGGCAGGTCTATGAAAATAATACCCCCGGTATGTTCCTCGACGCAATGGAGTTCTGGAATAAGGACAGCGGCATCGTCCTGGGCGACCCCATCAAAGGAAGATTTTTTATTGCACATACTTTCGACGGCGGTGACAGATGGCAGGAAGTGCCTTACAGGACCTCCCCTCTGGCCGACTCAGGCGAAGCCTGTTTTGCTTCCAGCGGCACCAACATCCGGGTCCTGAATAAAAAAACTTCCGTCATCGTCACGGGAGGCGTCCACAGCCGCCTGCTACTCCGAAATGACAAGGCAATCGAACTTCCGATCCTGCAGGGCGGTGAATCCACCGGCGCTAATTCCATCGCCGTACAGGACCCGCAGCACCTCGTCGTCGTAGGAGGTGACTTTACACACGATACGGTCACCTATAAGAACTGCGCCCTGACAAAGGATGGAGGGACCACATGGATCAACCCCGCCGTCCCGCCTCATGGCTATCGCAGCTGCGTGGAATATATCGAAAAGGACAAGCTCGTCTGCTGCGGCACCTCCGGAGTGGACATCTCGACAGATGGAGGCATGAACTGGCAGCTCATCGATGCAGGCAATTTCCACGTATGCGGAAAAGCGAAAAAAGGGCATGCGGTATTCCTCGCCGGCGGCAATGGCAGGATCGGAAAGCTGACTACTTTTTAAACACGATCCACACCGCAGCGATCAGGAATGCAAAAGCCAGCAGGTACTTCCAGTGAAACGGCTCCTTCAGATAGAGGACGGCAAAAAAAGAAAAGACTATCAACGTGATCACCTCCTGGGTGATCTTTAGCTGAAAAGCGCTGAACCCATTTATAGATCCCCAGCGATTGGCTGGCACCGTAAGACAATATTCGAAAAATGCGATCCCCCAGCTGATAAGGATAGCCTTCCACAAAGCCAGCTCCTTATGATTCAAATGCCAGTACCAGGCAATAGTCATAAAGACATTCGAAGCAAAGAGTAGTAAGATCGTGCGCATATGCTTAGTTCAATCCCCTGAAATCCACGGGCACCAGCTTGCTGACGCCGGGCTCCTGCATCGTCACCCCGTAAATGACATCCACGGTGCTCATGGTCATCTTATTGTGCGTAACGATGATGAACTGGGAGTTCTCGCTGAACTGCCGGATCATATTGGTGAATTTGCCCACATTCGCGTCGTCCAGCGGCGCGTCCACCTCATCCAGGATACAAAAAGGCGCCGGCTTTATAAGATAGATGGAGAATAAAAGGGCCGTAGCCGTCAGGGTCTTCTCTCCACCGCTAAGCTGACTGATGGAAGAGGGTCTTTTACCTTTGGGTTTGGCAATGATGTCGATGCCCGTATCGGCCAGGTTCTCGGGGTTCTCCAACACCATGTCCGCCGTATCTTCTTCCGTGAACAAGGACTTAAACACTCGTTGAAAATTTTCGCGCACCTTATTGAAAGTATCCAGGAATTGCTGGTTGGCCGTAGCCTCCACTTCCTGTATGGTCTGTAAAAGGCTGTCCTTGGCTGTCACCAGGTCATTCTTCTGCTCGAGGATAAATTCATACCTTTTTTTCATTTCCTGGAAAGCCTCGATGGCGGTCGGATTGACCTCACCCAGGTTCTCCAGCCTCTTTTTCATCCTGTCCGCCTTCTCCTGCAGATCCTCCACGGGCACATCACCCGTCCGGGGCTGGTCGATGACATCATCCAGATTGATCCGGAACTCTACGCTCAGCCGCTCCCTCATACCCGCCAGCTGTAGCTTCAGCTCATTTAATCTATCCTTTATTTCTGCCAGAAGATGTTCTACCTGTTCTCTTTCTTTTATCTTGTGACGCAGCTCGCTTTCCTTCTCTCCAAGGGCATTCCGAAGATTATAGTATGCCTGGTCGGTTTCATTCAGGGCTTTCTCATCCTCTTCCTTTTTACGCATCAGCTCCAGCAGCCCGGATTCGGCGTTGCTCAGACGTTCTTCGCTTTCAGCAATGCTCTCACGCGTTTGTTTCAGCTGACTGGCATTCGCCTCTATCTGGTTGCGCAGATCCTCCAGCTGGTTGCTCTTGAATACCAGCTCCTGCTTCAACGCATTGATACGGCTGTGCTGACGTGTCACCTGGAGATTGAACTCATTATATCCGGCAGAGCTGCTGTTGTAAGCCAGCTCTGCGCTCCTGTATTCCTCTTCCGCCAGCTGGGATTTTTCCTTGAGCTCACCCACCACCTTCACCAGCCCGGCCCAGGCGTTACGGGTGTCCTCGATGCCGGCAATGGTCTCCTCCAGGCTCAGCTGCAGCTCTTCCAGCCTGTTCTGCGACGAATGCTGCTGCGCATGCAGGTTCTCGACTTTATTTTGAAGAGAGAAGACAAAGTTTGTCAGTCTGTTGATATTTTCCTGCTCCTGACGAATAGCCTGCTCTTTCAGCTGCTCGTTATAGCCAATGACCTCGTTGTGCTTTTCCTGTATGGCCGTTTTCAGGTCGCCGACAACAGATTCCAGCACCCGGACCTCGTCACGCAGCTTCTCAAGGTTCTTCGCGCGACCTATCTTCTTACCTTCAAAAAGACCGACACTGCCTCCCGTAAGGGAATATTTGCCTTTTACATACTTACCGGTCTTTTCCAATACCACCGAACCATTGCTGTTCTCCATCGCCTCTTCGTTCTCGGCGATAAATACATTCCCCAGCAGATGTTCGGCCAGTTTGCGGTAATTTTCATCCACCTCGATCACCTGCATGGCTGGGGTCATGCCGGCCGTTTGATGACCTTCCACAGCTGTCTGTCCGGCTATCTTGTCGAGAAGGAAGAAATTAGCCTTGCCCTTTTTCTTCTCATCCAGGAGATGCACCGCCTGCATGCCTTCCTGCAGATCACGCACCACATAATAATTCAGATACGGCTCCAGCACGTTTTCCACGGCTGCCCTGAACTCCTCCTTTACATAAATGATGTCGGAAAGAATTGGCGCCCCATGATCCCAATTCGGATTCTTATGCAGGAACTTAATACTCTCGGGATAACCTTCCATGGAGTCGATAAGGCTCTTTAACAGGTCGTGCTCATTCTTCTTCGAGTCCAGCTTACGACCCTCATCCGCCAGTCGCTGCCTCAGGGTCTCCAATTGCCCCTGGGCCTGCAGGATATTCTCCTTGGTGCGCTCATGATGTTCCTGTAATTGTTTCAGACTGGCCTGCCTGGATTCCAGGTCCTGCTCCTTCAGCAGACGTTCCTCTTCCAGCTGTTTGAGCTGGCTGTCCCTCACCATCCTCTCCTCTTCCAGCTGCCGGATGCTGCGCTGCAGATTTTGTATGGATGTATCAGCAACGGCCACCTTCTTCTCCGCCTCGAACTGATCACGCTGTATCTGCGCATTCTCCTTTCTCAGCGCATCCACCGATACCCTCCTTTCATCGAATACCTTGCGGGTCTCGTCCACAGAGGTCTTCATTGATTCCAGCTGCTCCTGCAATCCAAAAAGTTTATTTTCTTCCTCCCCCACCTGCTGCCGGGTGAAAACGATGCTGTCGTCCAGCCCCTTCAGCTGGCCTTCGCTCTTTTCCAGGAATCCCTGAATGCTGCCCTCCTTTTCTTTCAGGAAGTTCAATCGCTGGGAAGAAAGGTTCTTTTCATTTTCCTTGGTACGCAGGTTCTGGACAAGGTCGTTGAATTCATGCTGCATGGATTGTAATGCCCTTTCCTTCTCGATAAATCCTACTTTCTCCTGCTCCAATGCCGCCTCTTCCTGGGCGATAACGGCTTCCAGCCGAACTTTCTTATCCGTCTCGCTGTCCGACTGTTCATTCAGCTCACGATAGGTGAGATTGAATCCCTCCAGAGCAGCCTTGGCCAGCTCGATGCTCAGTTCCCGGTATTCCTTCTTGATCTCATAGTATTTCTCCGCCTTTTTGGCCTGATTTTCCAGGCTTTTCAGCTGGTTGTTGATCTCGAACAGAAGGTCCTCGATACGGGCCAGGTCCTGCTCCGTAGCATCCAGCTTCTGACGCGCCTCTTTCTTCCGGGTCTTGTAAATGGTGACGCCCGCGGCCTGCTCCAGCATACGCCGGCGGCTGTTGTCCTTGTCCTTGATGATATCGTCCACCATG
>DASZWE010000470.1:0-10067 GCA_035546735.1 Puia sp. | reverse complement strand
ACTCCGTCCTCGAGAAGGCAGGCGGAGGGATCGTGAAATGCGGCGTTGATTCCTAAAGTATACATGCGTTGGATGCCATCAAATACCAGGCCCGTGCGGAGCAGACGGCTGTCCGGCGGGGATGTTCACTTCCATGCACATCGCGGGAATTAATGTCTACATGAAGCATAGAGTAAGTGATGTATCCGGCTGGCATTACTTTTTCTGCGAGGAATCGTATCCCCATGCATACATATTCAAATTACAGCCGATGGCAAATCTCAACTCAAGGGAGCTTAGGATATTTACGTGGCATATTCATGGCAGCTACCTTTATTACCTTTCACAAGGGAACTACACGATCTATATCCCCGTGACTGCGGGTAGAGAAGAGGGTTATTACGGGCTTGGTAGCACCTTCCCTTTTGGGAGCAATGTGATCGCCGTCCCGGCGGAAGAGGTGCGCCATTTATCTTTCGACTGTGTACTTTTTCAAACGAATAGGAATTTTCTGACGGATCAATATGAGATATTGAGCGAGGAGCAAAGGAAGCTGCCGCGTGTGTACCTGGAACATGATCCGCCTGTGCAGCATCCTACGGATGCACGTCATGTCATGGACGATCCGGATGTGGTCATGGTACATGTCACGCATTACAACCGGCTGATGTGGCAATGCAACAGTCGAATCAATACCGTGATCGAGCATGGGGTGCCTACTTCTCCCTTTCGCTATAGCGGGGAGCTGGGCAAGGGCATCGTGGTGATCAACCACCTTCATCAGCGAGGGCGCAAGCTGGGCGCCGATCTGTTCAGGGAAGTCAGCCGGCATATTCCCCTCGACCTTGTCGGAATGGGCACCAGGGAGTACGGAGGACTGGGAGAGGTATTGCATCCTGCACTACCGGCGTATATCAGCCGCTACCGGTTCTTTTTTTCTCCTATCCGGTACACCAGCTTCGGGCTGGCCGTCTGTGAAGCCATGATGCTGGGTATGCCTGTTGTTGCGCTGGCTACTACGGAATATCCATCCGTGATCCGGGATGGGGTGTCCGGGTTTATTCACAATGATCCTGCTTATCTCATCCGCTGTATGCAGCGGATGCTGGACGATGCTGAAGTGGCAATCACTATTGGAGCGGAAGGAAGAAAATTGGCCAGAGAGAAATTCGACATTCATCGATTCACACAACAATGGGAGGATGTATTCCGGCAGGCCATCACCTATAATAGCAGAAATTATGAAAACAGTAGCATTCATCAGTGAGCATGCATCTCCATTGGCGGTGCTGGGAGGCATCGACAACGGTGGTCAGAACGTATATGTTGCCGAAGTAGGAAAGGCATTGGCAAAGAAAGGGTATAAAGTGGACGTTTATACCAGGCGCGATAATAAAGAGCAGTCCGAGATAGTGGAATGGGCGCCGGGTGTGCGTGTGATCCATGTGAAGGCGGGTCCGGAGGAGCCGCTGGAGAAGGAAAGGCTGCTGGAGCATATGCGGGAGTTTACGGATAATATGGTACGATTTATTACGCGTGAGCAGATGCGATATACGATGGTGCATGCGCATTTCTTTATGTCGGCCCTGGTGGCGTCTGCCTTGAAAAAAGTGCTTCAGCTACCCTATGTCGTTACCTTTCATGCGCTCGGACTTGTGCGGAAGGCCTATCAAAAGGAAATGGACAGGTTCCCGCCTGAACGGTGTGCTATCGAGCGGTGGATCGTGGAAGATGCCGACCGGTTGATCGCCGAGTGTCCGCAGGACAGGGCGGACCTGATCCGTTATTATAAAGCGGATCCGGCCAGGATCACCATTGTGCCCTGTGGGTTCAACCCGGAAGAATTTCAGCCATATGACCGATGTGAGGCCAGAAAGAGACTGGGATTACCTTTGGATGCGCCTATTTTGTTACAATTGGGAAGGATGGTACCCCGTAAGGGCGTAGACAACGTCATACGCGCTATGGGTCGGCTCAGGCTTAGAGAGGATGGTTGTAAGATCCGGCTGGTGGTTGTGGGCGGCAATTCCGATCAGCCGGATCCTTCCCTTACTCCTGAGATCGGCAGGCTGCAGTGTATAGCCGGGGAAGAAGGTGTACTGGACAATGTTCATTTCACCGGCAGGAAGGACAGGGATGAGTTACGGTATTATTATGCCGCTGCCGATGTATTCATTACTACGCCCTGGTATGAGCCATTTGGGATCACGCCGCTGGAGGCGATGGCCTGCGGCATTCCCGTCATAGGGTCGGATACGGGCGGGATAAGATATAGTGTGGCGAGGGACAAGACCGGCTTCCTGGTCCCTGCAAACGATCCTGCGGCCCTCGCGGAGAAGGTGGAATGTCTGCTGCGGGATAAGAAGCTGGCGGAGAAAATGGGCCGGAACGGGCTACGCAGGGTACACAAGCTCTTCACCTGGCAGAGGGTATCGGAGCAGGTGGCATCCGTATATGAAGAGGTAGAGGTACAGGCAAGGAAGGAGCGCGCATTGCGGCATAAGTCGATGAAAGAAGAAGTATTTTTCAAACCGACGTCATGGAAAAAGCAATATTTGTGGACAAGGATGGCACCCTGATACCGGATATACCGTACAATGCAGACCCCTCGCGGATCAGTCTGATGCCGCGTGCTCTTCCGGGGTTAAAACGGCTGCAAAAGGAGGGGTATCTTCTTATCATCATTTCCAACCAGTCCGGGGTGGCAAAGGGACATTTTGAAGAACGGGCGCTTACGCAGGTGGTCCAAAAGATCGTCGAGCTGTTAGCCGCCGGCAAGGTCAATATGCATGATTTCTATTACTGTCCTCATCATCCGGATGGGAAAGTGAAGCTGTATGCGCGGGAATGCGAGTGCCGGAAGCCCAAGCCGGGTCTTCTGTTGCGTGCGGCGAGGGATTGGAAGATAGATCTTCCTTCTTCGTGGATGATAGGGGATATATTGGACGATGTGGAGGCCGGGCGGCGGGCCGGGTGTCAAACCATCCTGCTGGACAATGGTCACGAGACGGAATGGCGGATGGATAACGTGCGTCAGCCGCATTATCGTGTAAAGAACATCGAGCAGGCCGCCCATATCATATTATCGACAAAAACAGATTATGCAGCAGTGTGAGCGTGAATTCAGGAATATTTTATGCATACGTGCAGACAATATGGGCGATGTGATCATGAGCGGTCCGGCCATACGGGCCCTGAAGGCCAGCTTTCATGCCCGGATCACGTTATTGACATCGAAGATGGGGAGTCTGGCAGCGCCTCATCTGCCGGAGATCGACGATCTTATCACGGCGGATGTCCCCTGGGTAAAGACCGGGCATCTTCCCACACCCGGAGAATGTTTTGCGCTGCTGGAAACCATCAAATCGCGGAAATTCGATCTGGCTGTGATCTTTACCGTCTATAGTCAGAGCGCTTTGCCGGCCGCTATGCTTTCTTACCTGGCGGGCATTCCCAGGAGGCTGGCATACTGCCGTGAAAATCCCTATAATTTATTGACGGACTGGGCACCTGACAAGGAGCCATATACGGAAATAGTGCACCAGGTGGAGAGAGATCTGTTCCTGGTAGAGCGCATCGGGGCGAGGGCGTCGGATGACAGGCTGCATATTACATACAGCCAGGCCGCCCGGAAATCCGCGTTGCACAAGGCAGGCGTTCTTGGTTTGGATGTGCGGCGTCCCTGGATATTGTTGCATCCGGGGGTCAGTGATAAGAAAAGGGAATATCCCGTCCAACGCTGGGTCGACGCGGCTCAGTTGCTGTACAGGGAGCTGGGCATGCAACTGGTCATTACGGGATCGGGCAAGGAAGCCGCGCCGGCGGAAGAGATAAGAAAGGGTGCGTCCTTCCCCGTGTATTCGCTGGCCGGAGAGCTGAGCGTGGATGAATTTATCGCGTTCATATCCGAGAGTGCGCTGGTCATCTCTGTCAATACTTCCACGGCGCATATTGCAGCGGCATTGGGGACGCCGCTGATCGTCCTGTATGCACGGACCAATCCACAGCATACGCCCTGGAAGGCGTGTGCGGAAGTGCTGCCTTTTTCGATAGATGGGGGACAGGCAAGCCGGAATGAGGTGATACGATGGGTGGATAAAAAGCTATATGCTGCCGGGATCCCTTATCCAGATGCAGAGAAGGTACTGGCGGCGGCGGGGAAACTTTTACGGATAAAAACGGCCTGTCATGAACAAGCCGGATACATATCTGCGTTTTATACAGGGAAATAGCAGCAAATGCCGGTGCCTTCGCCCAGTATCGTATCCGCGAGCACATAGCCCCCATGGATATCCATGATCTTCCTCACGATGGCCAGGCCCATGCCGGACCCTTTGTATTTGGCTTTGTCATGGCCCTGGTAGAACATTTCGAAAACTTTTTCACTATCGGCCGGGTCGAAGCCCATGCCGTTGTCCTTTATTTCCACTTTATGGTATGACCTGCCCGGAGCGGCGGCAGGATGGCGGATGTCGTCTGAAATTACCTGTTGGGATGTTATCGTGATGATCAGGGGGCGTACCGGGTGTCTGAACCGGATGGAATTGGTGAGGATATGATTGAACAGGACCTGTAGCAGGATGGGATGGCCTTTGACGACCGGGAGGTTCGGGTAACGGACGGTGGCCCGGGCTGCTTCGAGCCTTGCGCCGAGGTCTTTTGTTACTCCCTGTACGATCTCGTTGAGATCTGCGTGAGATGATTTATCGTTGGGGACCTCGATGGCGGCATAGGAAACGATGTCCTTTGTGAGGAGGTTCAGCTTTTGCAGCATGGATTGGGCCCTGCGTAAATGCGCCTTGCTGGGATTGCTGAACTGGTGGGCTTCCGCGCTGATGATCATTTCAAGCGATATGTATACCTGTCTCAGTGTTTCGAGATAGTCCTGCGCTACAAGGGTAGTAAAGGTCTGCAATTCGGAGTGGAGGAATTGGAGCTGGCGGTTCTTTTGGGCTACCAGCCGGGTCATCTCATCATTACCATCGTCGGATGTTGTTTCTGTGGCCGGGCGGATGATGCCGGTGATCTGGCTGACCTTGCCGTTGATCTTTCGTTGAAAGACCAGGTCCCGGATATGGAACCATTTGTAGTGACCGTCTTTTGCAAGGAGCCTGACGTTTATCTCCTTTGCCGTATTGTCCGCCAGTTTGCATACAGCGGACAGGTGCTCTTTCCTTTTCTGCCTGTCGTCAGGGTGCAGTATAACGTCAAGGTCTGACCGCTCCGACAAGCGGAGCATTTCACGGGCTCTCGAGTTCAGGAATTGGAAATCGTTCTTTTCAAGATCGAGTACATAGATGATATCTGAAACACTTTCTACTAATTGCCGGGCAAACAGGGACTGGTTGTCTATAAAAAAGGTCATTCTTTTTTCTTTAGTACGTCAACAATAAAAAACCGGGAACAGGTCAATTAAAAGTGCGGTTCGGACCGCGACAGGGAACAGTATGTATAAGGGGTCATGCTTTGCAGCAGTAAAGGGGCAAATATAGAAAGAAATCGTGAAAAAATTTATTACCCCCCCGGATCGGTGTTTATCAGGAACTTTGGCTATATTGCCATACGTTTTTGATAAAGATACTTTACCAGGACCTGTCATATACATATTCCCGACAATTTCTATCTAATCTTAGCTGACGAGAATTTCCGTACTCGAATGCATTACGATGCCCCGAAAGCTTCAACCACCGATGTCCAATTAAAGGCTTGTAAGTGAATTCACTTAATGAATGACTATGCAAGAAAAAAACCTTACGCCTTCCCCGAAGAAATTGATGATAGAAGATGAAGGCGGCGAGCATTTACCCGAGAGCACGGGGGTATCCTTTCCTGTGGTCGCCATTGGTGCGGCGGCCGGCGGATTAAGCGCCATCTGTAGCCTGCTGGACCATTTGCCCGCGACCCTTGACATGGCTTTTGTCGTGCTGTTCTATACCACGGCGGACGAGGCGAATATGGACATGCGGGATGTGCTGCAGAAGCGGACGGCGATGAAAGTGATGCATGCGACGCACAACATGGAGCTGGAGATGAACAAGGTGTATATCCTGCCGATGGAAGATTACCTGAGTATCGGGCCTTCGCGATTTGTTCATCTTTCCCTTTACCGGATACATAAGGATTATCATGTCATCGACAATTTTTTTACTTCCCTGGCGACCATTTATAGGAACAATGCGATAGCTATTTTGCTGTCCGGAAGCGGCGCCGATGGCACGGCCGGAATACGGGCCATCCGTGCGGAAGGGGGCATTACGATGGCGCAGGACGGGACGGCGGTGTTTCGGAGCATGCCTCAGTATGCCATCGAGTCCGGTCATGTGGATTTTGTCCTTTCGCCGGAAGGCATGGCGCGGGAGCTGACGGCGCTGAAGAGCTTTACATTTCGCGATGGGGCTATTCTGTGGCACCTGAACAAAAGCAAGGTAGAGCTGAGCTGGATATACCAGTTGCTGTCGCGACGGCATTCGGTGGATTTCTCCCTTTACAGGCAGGATATGGTGAATAAACATATCATCCGGCGGATGACATTGAACAGGATGCCCAGCGTGGAGATGTATGTGCGACGTCTGGAAAATGACCCGGACGAGGTCGACAGGCTGTATAAGGACCTTTTATCCGGCACGGTGGGATTTTTCAGGGAGTCAATGCTGGGGAGGACCCTGCTAAAGAAAGTTTTTCCGGAGCTGTTGAAGGATCGAAGGCCGGATGACGCCGTCAGGATCTGGATACCGGCCTGCGGGGGTGGAGAAGAGGCGTGCACCATTGCCATTTATTTATTGGAGTATTTAAGGGCTAAGGAGCTTCGGGTCCCCATACAGATATTTGCCACTGACCTGCATGAGGCGACCATAAATGCAGGGAGGACGGGCCTTTATTCCAGAGCGGCCGTACAGCATATCTCGCCCTTACGGCTGAGAAAATTTTTTACAAGGCAGGAGGGCGGCTACCGGGTGGTGAAACAGATAAGGGACATGTGCATCTTTGCCGTGCATAATATTTTAAAAGACCCGCCTTATGCAAGAATGGACATTATCAGCTGTCAGCATATGCTCATGTCGCTGGAAGAAACGGCCAGGGTGAAGGCGTTGAAATCTTTCCATTATGCGCTAAAGCCTTCGGGGTTCCTCCTGCTGGGCCGGAATGATGGCCTTTCCTCCCCGGATAAATTCTTTGCCAGGGTGTCCAGGGAATATAATATATATGCCCGTAAGCCGGAAATGTCGGACATTTCCTATGAGTTCCTTACCGTCCATCCGAACCCGGAACAAAGGGAGAAGAAGGCCGAGTATTCCGGGATGACGACGGAAGCGGGCCGGATGGCTGACAAGATCATGCTCACCCATTATGTACCGGCGGGGATGCTGGTCGATGGGAATGGACAGGTGCTTCGTTTTTACGGCGCCATGGCGTCTTATCTCCGGCCGCAGATGGGGCGGGCGACGCTGGAGCTGTTCCGTATCATTCATGAGGACCTGGCAATACCGCTGCGTCCGCTGATACAGCAGGCGGCATCAAAGGGTGGAACTGTCCGGAGGGCCGGCGTCCCGGTGAAGACCGAGGGCGGGACTATCGTCGTAAATATCGATGTCATGTCAATCAGGCGGCAGGAAGAGGTCCTGCTGCTTATCGTCATCGGCAAGCCCGGCATAATGGCGGGCGGGACGGAAACTTTTATACCGGCGGCGGATGCGCCGGAACATCGGCATATACAGGATTTGAAAGACAATCTGGTGGAGGTGGACAGGCGAATGCAGGACATGCAGGAGGCTTTTGAAAGGACCCAACAGGACCTTCAGGCGGTGCATGAGGAGCTGTTATCCAACAACGAAGAGCTTCAAAGCATCAATGAGGAGCTGCAAATGTCCAAGGAAGATCTGCAGGCAACGAATGAAGAGCTGAAAACCATGAACGAGGAAGTAGTCCAGCGGAATGCGGAGCTAAAGGAATCCATGGAGTACTCGGAGGCGATCATAGAGACCATGCGCCAGCCATTGCTGGACCTGTACAGCGACCTGCGTATCCGGAAGGCGAATAGGGCTTTTTATCATTTGTTCAAACTACATGCGGACAAAGTGGAAGGGAGCTATCTTCATGATATTGCAGACAGGCTATTCGATCATGCCGGGCTGATATCCGGGTTGAAGAACACCCTCAGCCGGCGGGCGATGTTCGAAGACCTGGAGCTGTCATGCAGCATACCTTCCCTGGGCGAGCGTATCATATTATTCAGCGTTGCGCGGATCAACGGCCAGCCCGGCAAGCGATCCAGGCTGCTCCTTGTCCTGGAGGACATAACGGAAAGGAGGTTGATGGAAAGGAAGAAGGATGAATTCATCAGTATTGCCAGCCATGAGCTGAAGATGCCTGCCACCAGCATCCAGGCTTATACCCAGCTATTGTATAAGGAGTTCACGGAGGCGAACGATTCGCGGCATGCCCAGCTCGTGAGCAGGCTGAACAGCCAGGTGCAGCGGTTGACGTGTCTTACCAGGGATTTGCTGGATACGACCAGGATATCGCAGGGACAGCTGCGATTGAAAGAAAGTTATTTCGACCTGCAGGGCATGGTGGCGGAGACGGTGGAGGAAATGCAGCCAACGACAATCCATCCGCTGGTATTGGGGAGTGGGTTCCCGGAAATGAACTATTGGGGAGACAGGGAAAGGCTTACCCAGGTGTTGCAGAACCTTATCACCAATGCCATCAAATATTCCTTTGGCGACAGCCGGATCATTATCTTTCTCGACAGGGCCGGCAAGGACGTTCTGCTTCGGGTGCAGGATTTCGGAATAGGCATGACGCCCGATGTGAAGGAAAGGGTCTTCGAAAGATTTTACAGGAGCCGTGATCCGCTGACGCTGGGGCATCCCGGGCTGGGGTTGGGGCTGTATATCTCCCATCAGATAGTTCAGCAGCATGGCGGGCAGATCATTGTCGACAGTGAAAAGGACAAGGGAGCTATTTTTACCGTTATTCTTCCTCTCCGGACGGGAGGGGCTTCCGTGGCCCGCTAGCGGTATTGGGTGCTTGCTACCAGCTCCGCCAGACGTGCTTCTTCCAGGACGTCCGGGGGCGGCTGCTGCCTTGGTCTGGATGGATCCATGTATTCAATGATGGCGGCAGCCATTGCGTTGATGGACAGACAGCGATCCGCCTTCACCGTCTTCAGTACCGCCCGGGGCATGTCGGGGTATTCGGCTTCCAACAGGTCCTGGACAATCGTGAATCCCCCGCAGCGCTTGACCGCTTCCATGCCTGCCACGCCATCGTCCAGCATGCCGGAAAGAATGATGCCGATGGTATGTGTATCCCAGGCCACAGCGGCCGAACGAAAGGCTACGTCGATGGAGGGGCGCCATCTGCTTTCCCCCGGACCCCGCCCCAGCAGCAGCATATTTTGCCGGATGATAAGATGATGGTTGGAAGGCGCCAGGTAAAGGTGGCCTTTTTGGATCATAGTATTGTCTACCGCCACCTGACAGGGCATGTACGTGCTTTTTTGCAAGGCGGCCGTAAAATGACTGGCGTCTACATGACGGGAAAGGTGGATTACGACGCAAATAGCCGCATCGATGTCGCGCGGCAGGCTCTCCAGCAGCTGACGGATCGCTTTCATTCCCCCGGCGGATGCGCCGGCCGCGATCAGGAATCCATCCTTTTGAAGCAATGGTCGTTCCATTGTGCATCGTGACGCAATGATCAGGCCATCAGGCGGGAGATGTCTTCGATGGCCAGCAATATCCTGGCTTTCCGGCTGGATTCACCTGCCATACGCATCGCATTCAGCATTAACACTTTATTTCCCAGCGCCTCGAAAGTGTGTTTCAGCTCGAAATCCTGAAAGTTGTCATGCCGGGCCGTCGTTTTTTTCAATTGGGAGCGCAGCTCCGGTATGTCGAACATGCTGTTGCCTATCTCGTAGAGGTAATTCCCTTCCACCTCGTCCCGGGTAAGGCGGAAAGTAGTATAGAAAGCATTATTGGCCGTGAGGATGCGAAGGTCTGCATTCAATACCACCAGCGGCTCCCGGATGGTCTCTACGATGGCTTTTGCGTATTCCACGGATTCTTTCAGATCGTTATTAC
>DASZWE010000469.1:0-6942 GCA_035546735.1 Puia sp. | reverse complement strand
ACGGTGCCTCCGGATAGTCTTTTGCTGAACTATGACAAGGGGCAGGTCAGCCGGGACAATTATTTACAATATGACCGCGCCGGCATTATCGTGCATGATCTGTCCATTCGCAATAAGAGCGAGACCTTACAGGTGAACAGCAAGGAGGCGAAGGCCAACGCGCCGATAGATGTCGTGTTCAACCAGTTCAGCCTGGGGACATTGAGCCGTATGGCCGACCAGGATTCGCTGCTGGTGGATGGGCAACTGGATGGGAAGGTAGAAGTGAAAGACCCTCTATCCTCTGCATCTTTCACGTCCGACCTGAAGGTGCAGCATCTGAGCTACAGGGCGGATTCAGTGGGAGACCTGTCTATCAAGGTGAATAATGAGAAGGCAGATGTTTTGGCGGCGGATGTAGCGCTTAGCGGTCACCAGAACGATGTAGAGGTCAAAGGCGAGTACAGCACGAAGTCCGGCAGCATGGACATGAAGCTGGACATGCGTCAGCTGAATATGGCTTCGTTGAAGCCGTTCCTGACGACGCAGGTGAAGGACATCAGCGGATATCTCAAGGGCAGTGTGACCCTGAAGGGCACTATGGACCAGCCAGGCGTCAGCGGCAATCTTCATTTCGACAGCGCGCTGATCGTTCCTCTGATCACAGGGGAGCCGCTGAAGCTGTCGAAGGACAATATTGAATTCGACCAGGATGGGTTCAACTTCAGTGAATTTGCGCTGCAGGACTCGGCGGGCAATAAGGCCACGATAGACGGCAACGTATATACAAAGGACTATAAGGATTTTCGCTTCGACCTTTTCTTCAATGCCAGTAATTTCCGGCTGGTGAATGCGCCGGAGGCCAGGGCCAGGTTGTTTTATGGCAAGTTTAATATGGATGCATCCGTCAGCCTGTCAGGGGATTTGAATACGCCCAGGGTGGATGGGGATCTTCGGGTCAACAAAAGGACGGACTTTACCTTCGTGCTGCCCGAGGACAACCCGGAAATTGTGGAACGGCAGGGCGTCGTACGATTCATCGACAAGGATCATCCGGGGGACACGCTGGTGGATCAGGCGGCCAGGCTGATGGCCATGCGGCATTCGGACATAAAAGGTATGGATGTCAGCCTGAACATTGCCACGGACAGCAGCGCTGTTTTCACCATTGTGGTGGACGAGCGGAACGGCGACCGGCTGACGGCGCGGGGCAGGTCCAATCTCGTATTCAGCATGGACAAGTCGGGGAGGATGGAGCTGACGGGGGGGTATGAGGTGGAGAGCGGGGCCTATAATCTTTCGCTGGACCTGTTGAAGCGGAAGTTCGAGATACAACGGGGCAGCACCATCACCTGGACGGGCGATGTTATGAAGGCCACCCTGGATATAACGGCTACCTACACTGCCAATACCCCCTCACTGGACCTTATTGCTAATGAGATCACCGGCAGGACCCCGGAAGAGATCAACAAGTTCAAGCAGAAGCTGCCTTTCCTGGTGACGCTGAAGATGGAGGGGGAGCTGCTGAAGCCCAAGATAACGTTCGACATCAGTCTGCCGCCCAACATACTGGCCCTTTGGCCGGATGTGGATCAAAAGCTGCAACAGATACGAACACAGGAGTCGGAGCTGAACAAACAGGTATTTGCCTTGCTGCTGTTGAACAGATTTGTCGGGGAGAATCCCCTTGAAAGCGCGGCGGGTGGCGGCAGCAGTGTAGGAAGCCTCGCATTCCAGAGCGCCAGCCAGATACTCACCAACCAGCTGGATCAGCTGGCGGGGAGTCTGATCAAGGGCGTGGATATCCATTTCGACCTGAATCAGCAACAGGATTACAGCACCGGCAGGGAGAATGATTATACCGAGCTGAATGTGTCGGTATCCAAACGGCTGTTCAGCGACCGGGTGCAGGTCAGTGTTGGGAGCAACTTTGACGTGCAGGGGGCGGGCAATCCGAACCAGCAGGCGTCCAATATCGCGGGGGATGTGGCGGTGGATTACAAGCTGACGAAGGACGGGCGTTATATGATACGTGCGTATCGTAAGAATCAATATCAGGCTGTCGTGGAAGGACAGGTAGTGGAGACGGGTGTAAGCTTTATACTCACCTTCGACTACAACCGGTTCATGGAGCTATTTGGCGGTACGAAGGAGGAAAGGCTGGAGGAGAGACACAGAAATAAGGCGTCGACGCCCCAGGCCGCCCCGGAGCAATCAAAACAATAAGCATGACAATTCGAAGGACCTTATATCTTTTTGGTATCGTACTGTTGGCGGCTTGCAATGAGTCCAAATACCTGAGCGAGGGACAGAACCTGTATGTGGCCAACCAGATAAAGACAAAGACTACGGATGTGAAAAAAAAGAAGGCAAAAGCTGTCGCCGGCGAGCTGGAAGGGCTGCTACGTCCCCGTCTGAACAGCAAGGTATTGGGGATACGGTTCCGTCTGTGGATATATAATATTGCGGGCAAGTCGACGAAAAATAAAGGGTTCAAGCACTGGCTCAAATACAAAGTTGGCGAGCCGCCCGTGCTGGCTTCTCCCACCATGCTGGAAAAAAACAGGGATGTCATGCAGAACCACCTGGAGAATAAAGGCTTTTTCAAAGATACGGTGATGCTGAGCACGTCCGTGAAGAACAGGAAGCTAAAGGCCATTTATACGGCTCAGTTCGGTCCGCAATATACTATCCGGAATGTCACTTTCCCCAATGACAGCGATGAGATCAGCAAGCGGATCGATAGTGTGAAGAAACGGACCCTTTTGAAAAAAGGCGAACCTTATGACCTGGATGTCATCAAGGATGAACGGACCCGTATCGACGCGCGACTAAAGGGACGGGGATTTTATTTTTTCAATCCCGGCTACCTCGTAGTAGACCTGGACACCACAGTGGGGAATCACCAGATAGATATGTTCATGAAGTTCAAGGATGAGATGCCGGACGAGGCAAGGGAAAGATACCGCATAAAGAATATTTTAGTATATGCGGAATACGATCTGCATTCGGATACGAATAAGCGGGGGATCATTACCCCGGGGAAAATAAGGCTGGTGGACACCGCGCACCTCTTTAGACCCTGGCTGTTCGACAATACCATTATCTATCGTCCGGGGGATATCTACCGGGTGAATTATCACACGCAGACATTGAGCCGGCTGGTGAATCTGGGAGTATTCAAGTTTGTAAAGGCGCGGTATGAGAAGTCGGACTCCACGGGCAACGGGCTGAACGTGACCTATTATCTGAACCCCACCCAAAAGAAGTCCATCCGATTTGAAGTATCGGGGCTTACGCGCAGCGACAATACCACGGGTGGGGAGGTGGCGGTAAGCTGGAGGAACCGCAATCTGTTCAGGGGGGCCGAGCTGTTCACGTCCACCGTCTATGCCGGATTGGAAGAGCAGTTCCTTGGCAACGGTCAGAAAGTAACTACCCGGCGGGCGGGCGCGGATGTGAGCTTATATGTCCCGCGTATCATATCTCCTTTTCACTGGAGCACGAGCAGCGCCTTTGTGCCCAAGACAAAGATCAATGCGGGCTATGATATATTCGACAGGACCGATCAGTATACGCTGACGTCGATCCGGACGAGCTTTGGCTATATCTTCAAGCAATCGTGGCAGACGGAGCATAACGTAACCCTGTTCGGCGTCACCTATGTGAAGCCGACGAACATTACCCCGTCCTATCAGGCGCTGCTGGATACCAATATCATGCAGCGAAGGGCCATCGAGCGGCAGTTCATCTTCGGCAGCAGCTATAATTTCAATTACAACTCGCAGGCGCGGCCGAATCACAAACCCAATAATTTTTACTTTAATGGAAATGTGGATTTGTCGGGGAATTTGCTGGGGCTGATCACGGGAGCCAATCTGGACAGGGGGAAAGAGGTCCAGCTTTTCCATACGCCTTTCTCACAATATGTCCGGCTGGAGGGGGATATCCGGCACTATTTAAGCTGGGGCAAGTACAGCATGCTGGCGTCCCGTATCACGGGGGGCATTGGGATCGCGTATGGGAACAGCAGCTCGCTGCCGTTTGTAAAGCAGTTCTTCGCGGGCGGCACCAATGACATAAGGGCCTTCCGAAGCAGGGCGCTGGGACCCGGGTCGTATTACAACGGTAATCCCAACAAGAATGCGTTCCTTCCTGACCAGCCGGGAGATGTAAAGCTGGAGATGAATGTGGAATACCGGACGAAGCTATTTTCTGTCGTACGATGGGCGTTGTTTGCGGATGCGGGTAATATCTGGACACGGACCTATGACAGCGCGCGGGTAGGGTCCGCCTGGTCCAGCCATTTTTTGAATGACATGGCGGTGGGTATCGGCACCGGATTAAGGTTCGACTTCACTATACTGGTGTTGCGGGTGGATCTGGCGACACCTGTGCGCTATCCCTGGTATCCGGATGGTCATAAATGGGTATTCAACAAGGTCACTGATATATCCAATGCTGTGCTGAACCTGGCGATCGGGTATCCTTTCTGATTCGGCCGGGCTGTGCTCCGTTTGGATAAGCCTGGCTTCTCCGGACCTTCGTTAATGATGCTTGAAATACTGTATCTCCCGCTCATGTTTCTGAGCGGCCTCCAGGCTGTCGAAAGTGCCCAGGTTCTTTCTTTTGCGTGTTTTGGGGTCTATTTTACGGGAATAGATCCTGTACTGTCCTGATTTCAGTTTGCGTATCATAGTATAAATTTTAATGATCAAAACACTGCGCCCTGTAGATACAGGGCGCTACGTAAGCTTTTCTTTCAGGTTTTATTGACGTGGGTATATATGTAAATATTATGCCAGGGCCGGGCGGGCGCGGAGGGCGGGTGTGCAAAATTTTCCTCACTCATCCCGGGAAATTCTACTTAAAAAGATGCTTTCTGTCTTCCAGGGGCCTGATTTCCACGGGGTATTCCACCGGGCGACGAAGTGGTATCTCTTTTGAAATCCTTTGGTAAAATGTTTTCGTTATGCTCAATCATTCATCTTCTTCAGATCTCCCCTTCCTACAACAAAAGATACAGGAGCTGAAAAGTGCACTTTTTTTTAGCCAGAACAGCTCGCTTTTAAGGATGGCCACTACCATTGTTTCTATTTTAAGAGTGGACGAATTGGGTCAACTGTGGTTTTTTGTACCCCGTCCCCAGCAGGCGCTTCATGAATTCGACCGGGATTTCCCCGTAAGGCTGGAATTTTTCCGGAAAGGGAAGGGCTTTTATCTTCATATCACCGGCAGAGCATATATCGTGGATGATCCGGAGGAGGTGAACAGCCTGTTGTTTGAGGATCTAAAGGAACAGGTATGCAGCCATATGGTGCTGATAAAGGTAAAAATGGGCAAGGCGGATTATTTTGAAAGCGTAACAGGAGCGCACCACAGTGGCTGGTGGCGTGACCTGCGGGCGCATCTGCATGCCTGGCTTTTCAATACGCGTCCGGGTTACAAGCCCTATGAGCTGGAGACTCCCCTGCCCATGTTGCGGCCCGTGGCATAGGAATTGAGTCGCCTGCTTTATCAAAAACCTAAAATATCTATTATGAACAGATTGTCTAACTTTTGTATCGTGCTGGCAGCGTCCTGTTTTATCGTTAGCTGTGGCAGCGGGGGGCCTGATGCTACGAAGGAAGCCAAGGACTCCAATTCTACAAAGATGGATAGCACCTCGGATTCATCCGGCAGTATGAAATCGTCCTCTATTCCGGCCAGCGTATCGAAGGATGACGCCACATTTGTCGTCAATACGGCCAATGCAAATATGACAGAGATACAATTAGGTCAGCTGGCGCAGCAAAAAGGCACGATGAAGGATGTAAGGGATTATGGCGCCATGATAGTGAAAGATCATACGGCGGCCGGTGACAAGCTGAAGGCATTGGCTGCACAGAAAAATATTACACTGCCTTCCACCATTTCACCCGAGATGCAGAAAAATGTAGATGACCTGCAAAAAAAGAACGGAAAGGATTTTGACAAAGCATATATCAACATGATGGTAGACGATCACAAGAAAGTTATCAGCAGTTTCGAAGATGAGTCTAAAAAGGGATCAGACGCAGATATCCGCGCTTTTGCAGACAGCACCCTGCATACGTTGAGACATCACCTGCAGGAAGCCGAGAAATGCAAAAAAATGGAAAAGGGAATGTAATCAGAAGAATGGGAAACTCTCATGAAGGGGATTCGCTGGAGCGAATCCCCTTTTTTCTCACTTATGGCGATGGAAAGGCCGCCGATGTTGATAGCGCTATATAGGCGGTGACGGATGAGGTTTCGCCAGGCGATTTTGAGATAGTGCAGGATCATATAGGGTTATTCTGCTTTTAAGCTTTTTGAAGGGCTCATCCTGGCTGCCCGGATGGCCTGGAAGCTGACCGTATACAGGGCGATAAAGACTGCCAGCAGGCCTGCCGATAAAAATACGCCGACGCCCATGGAGGTACGATAGGGGAAGTCCTGCAGCCATTTGTTCATGGCCCACCAGGCAAGGGGGAAGGCAATGAGCGCTGAGATGAGCACCAGCTTCAGGAAATCCTTTGACAGCAATCCCACGAGACCCGGTACGGAAGCGCCCAGTGTTTTCCGGATGCCTATTTCCCTGATCCTTCTTTCGGCCGTATAGACGGATAGTCCAAACAGCCCCAGACAGGCCACCAGTATGGACAGTGTCGTAAAGATGGAAAATATATTTCCCATGCGTTCCTCGTTGCGATACAAGGCTTCATAATTCTTATCGAGGAAGGAGTATTCGAAAGGAACGCCGGGCGCCAGGCCCTTCCAGATCTTTTCTGCCTGGCGGAGGATGTCGGAGGTATGTCGCGCGTCGATGGATGCCATGATATAGCTGGTGCTGAGGTGGTTTGTCTTCGAGGTAGTATAGAAGAGCGCAAAGGGTTCGATGGTGGTGCGGGCGGAGCGGAGGTTGAAATCCTTTAGCACACCGATGACGTGAAAGGTCTTGTT
>DASZWE010000468.1:0-4225 GCA_035546735.1 Puia sp. | reverse complement strand
ATAGCCCAGATCTTTATTCCGGATGAAGGACAGCTGCTGCAGGATCACCATGGTGGAGATCATGAGGAAGACGGAGATAATGAACTGCACCACGATGAGCGATCTGCGGAGATTGCCGCCGGAAGAGGACATGCGGAATCCGGATTTGAGAATGCTCATCAGCCGGACGCTGGACAGGACAAAGGCGGGATAGGAGCCTGCCAGGAAGCTGACCACGAGTCCCATCGACAGCAAGGCCAGGATGGGCATGGGTTTCAGCAGGCTATATGCTGTCAGGGACTTGCCGCTGACATTATTGAGCAGGGGCAGCAGCTGGATGCTGACAAATACGGCGAGGGCCAGCGCCATGAACGTGAGCAGGATGGATTCGCCGAGATATTGCCGGAAGAGCTGTCCCTTTCCCGCTCCCAGCACCTTACGGATGCTGATCTCACCTGTACGGCCCTGTGACTGAGCGGTGGCCAGGTTGGTGTAGTTCACGCAGGCGATGATGAGGATGAGCGCGGCAATGGCGCTGAGGATATAGACATAGGTGATATTGCCATTGGGTTCGAGCCCGTCGAGATGCGAATACAAATGCACGCGGGTCAGGGGTTCGAGGTGGTAGGTAAGGTGAGACCTTTCGCCCACTTCCCTGCGTACGGCAGGCGTCTGCATATAAGCCGTGATCTGTTTTTGAACGGCGCCAAGATCTTCCGGACGGGCCAGCAGAAAGTACGTGACGTAATTAGCTGTCCAATAGATCTCATTCCGGGCCTGGGACAGGGTAGTGAAGGATGCGACGAAGTTGAACTGGATCTGGGAATTGTCGGGGGCGTCCTTTGCAACGCCTGTGACGGTGAAGTCCATGCTATTGTTTATCTTCAGCACTTTGCCGATGGGGTCCTGTCCGGGAAAATATTTTTTGGCCATGGTTTCGGTAAGGACTACCTGGCCGGGTTGGGAAAGGACGGTGGCCGGATTGCCTTTTAAGAGGGGGAAGCTGAAGACGCGGAAGAAGGTGGAGTCGGCGTAGAGGAAGCGTGTTTCGTTAAAGGTCTTTTCATCCACGGCAACGGTATTGTTGTAAGATATGGTCCGGACGAAGGCGGTGATGCCGGGGATAGTGCGCTGGAACTGGGGTCCCACCTTGGTGCCTGAGAGCGCGGAGTTATCGACCGTGGTGCCGTCCGTAAATTCCATGGTGGTGCGGACGATGCGGTCCGCGTGTTGGTTGAACCGGTCGAAACTCAGCTCATGTGTGACGTACAGCCCGATGAGGATACAGCTGGTGATGCCAATGGTAAGGCCAATGATGTTGACGAAGGTGTAGAGCTTATTTTTTCTCAGGTTGCGCCAGGCGATCTTAATGAAGCTTTTGAACATAGGACAATATTTAGACGAAAAATGATTACAATCGGGCTTTTACTCCGTTCGCAAACTCGTGTTTTACGGATCGGGCCTGCCGGAAAACTAGCCCCTCCCGCAAAACGTCTAATGATTGGCCTATCGGCCGAAAAGTTTCTCACTCCGTTCGCAAACTTTTCACGGGTGGCGCGGTGGCTGCCCGGATGGCCTGGAAGCTGATGGTAATCAGGGCTACGGCTGACGCCAGGATCCCGGCTATAATGAAGATCCACCATTGTATGGAGATCCGGTACGCGAAATCCATGAGCCAGTTATGCATGGCATACCAGGCAATCGGGAAGGCGATGATGGCGGCGATGGCTACCAGCTTCAGAAAATCCTTTGACAGCAGGGCTACGATACTGCCTACGCCCGCGCCCAGCACTTTCCGGATGCCAATCTCCTTTATACGTTGGGAAATGGCAAAGGCGGAGAGACCCAGCAGTCCCAGACAGGCGATAAAGATGGCGATGCCGGAAAAACTGGTGAAGAGCGTTCCCTGGCGTTGTTCGGAGCGGTAGAGCTCGTCGAATTTGTCGTCCAAAAACGTATATTCAAAAGGCGTCTGGGGCATGTACTTTTTCCAGGTCTTCTCCAGGTAAGCCACACCTGCGGGGACATTGTTGCCGGCTATCTTGATGGAAACCCAGTTGTAGTGGAAGCCGGGAGTGCCGGGAGGGGTCATGGCAAGTACCAGCGGTACTATCTGCTGATGCAGGGATTCGAAGTGGAAATCCTCCAGTACGCCTACGATCTTACCTTTTATCCCGCCATAGGAGAAATTACGTCCTACCGCCTGCTGTGGCTGCTGCAGACCCAGCGCCCGGGCGCCGGCGGCATTCAGTACAAAGGAGGTGGAGTCTGTGCCGTATGCCCGGGAGAAGCTACGGCCGGCCAGGACATGCATGCCATAGGTCGGAATAAAATCAAAATCGGCTGCTACATATTTTATATCCGCGCTGACAGGCCTGAGCGAATCGCCGCTTTCCGTAGAGGCGCCCTGTTCGTCGAGCAGCCTGCCGCTGGGGATACGGGATGATCTGCCTACGTCCCTGATATAGGCGCTGCCGAGCAATTCCTTGCGGAAGGACTCGTAGCTCTTGTTCATGGTGGCTTCGTCATAGCCGATGGTGACGATCCTCTCCTTGTCAAAGCCAAGCGATTTCTCCTGCATATAATGCAGCTGTTGGAAGACTATGGCTGTGCAGATGATGAGGATGATGGAGATGGCGAACTGTGTCACTACGAGGGCCTGCCGGAAAGAGGTGGTGCTTTTGCCTGCCTTGAACAATCCCTTCAGCACTTTCACGGGCTGGAAAGAGGACATGAACAGGGCGGGATAGATGCCGGAAATAATGCCTATCACAAAAGGCGTCAGGATCAGGGGTATGATCACCTGCGGGATAAGGACGCTGTTGATGTTGAGGGATAGCCCTGTAACGGTGTTGAGCAGGGGCAGGGTCAGCCAGGTGAGACCGACGGCCAGGATAGCGGCCAGCAGGGTGATCAGGACCGACTCGCTGAGGAACTGTACAATGATCTCGCTGCGCTGGGCGCCCGATGTCTTCCGGATGCCGATCTCCTTGGCGCGCAGGGCCGAGCGGGCCGTGGACAGGTTCATGTAATTGATACAGGCGATAAAGAGTATGAACAGGGCGATGGCGCTGAAAATATATACACGCTTGATGTCCCCGTTCTCTTCCATTTCTTCGTCGAGATGGGAGGTAAGGTGAATATCCGTGAGCTTTTGTAAATAGAGTTTGGTCATTTTCGATGCCGGGATGGTCCCATAGTAGCCCGGCATGTATTTATCCAGAAAAGCCGGGAAGCGGGCTTCGATATTTTTTACGGGATAATCTTTTGGGAACAGGAGATAGGTAAAGAAGGCATTGTTGCCCCAATTGGTTTGAAGGCCTTTTTCTCCATAGATGGCCGTATCCTTCAGGGTATTGAAGGATACCAGGATATGGGGATGGAAATGGGCGTTTTCCGGAAAGGGTTTGAACACGCCCGTGACCTTCAGGTTGAACTGGCTGTTCATCTGGATCGTTTTGCCCATCGGATCTTCATCTCCAAAATAGCGGTGCGCCACGTCATCGGTGACAATGATGGAAAAAGGGTCCGTCAGGGCTGTGTGAGGATCGCCTTTCACCATGGCCACATCGAAGACGCCGGAGAAATACTCGTCGGCGCAATAGATATCCTTTTCGTTAAAGATCTTTTCCTTGTACCGGGTGGGGACAGTGCCAAAAGGCAGTATGCGGGTAACTTTCTCGATATCGGGAAACTCATTCTTCAGCAGGGGACCAAAGGGAGGGGCTACCGCTCCGAGATGGAGAGACTCGGCACCTTCTTTATTGTTGAAAGAGCGCGTCACGCGATAGATGCGATCCGCCTTGCTATTATATTTATCATAGCTGGTCTCATGTATGATATAGGACAAAATCAGCAGGCAGCAGGTGATGCCGACGGTGAGTCCGAACAGGTTAATAAAGGAAATAACCTTGTATTTCGCCATGTTGCGGAAGGCGATCTTGAGATAGTTTCTCCACATAAAAGCAATATTTTTAGACGAGTATGTTCTCCGTCACTGTCTGCCCGTCCAGCATGCGGATGATGCGGTGGCTGTAGCGGGAATCGTGTTCGGAGTGTGTTACCATGATGATCGTGGTGCCTTGTTCGTTCAGGTCAGTCAGTAGTTGCATTACTTCGTTACCGTTGGACGAGTCGAGGTTACCGGTAGGCTCATCGGCCAGGATCAGCTTGGGGTTATTGACTACGGCGCGGGCTACGGCTACACGTTGCTGCTGACCGCCGGAGAGCTGTTGAGGGTAGTGAT
>DASZWE010000467.1:0-4558 GCA_035546735.1 Puia sp. | reverse complement strand
TGGATATCATCGTTGCCAATGAAGGCCGGCCGGACGTAGTGCAGATCAGCGGCGGAGAACCCACCCTGCATCCGGACTTCTTTACCATTCTGGACATAGCGCGTAAAAAGCCCATCCGTCACCTGATGGTAAATACCAATGGTATCCGTATTGCGAAGGACAGGGAATTTACCACGCGGCTGGCTACCTATTGTCCCGACTTCGAGATCTATCTGCAATTCGACTCCTTCAAGCCGGAGGCGTTGGAACGCCTGCGGGGAAAGGACCTTACGGACATCCGGCTAAAAGCCCTGGAACACCTGAATGAGCTGAACCTTTCCACCACCCTCGTAGTTACCCTGCAACAGGGCGTCAACGATGACGAGATAGGTAAGATCATTGAATTCGCCTTGCAGCAGCGATGTGTCAGAGGCGTCACCTTCCAGCCTACACAGGTAGCCGGCCGAACGGAACATTTCGACCCGGCCAGGGACAGGATCACCCTGACAGACGTACGAAGCAGGATACTGGAACAGACCAGCCTCTTCCAGCCCAATGACCTGATACCCGTGCCCTGCAACCCCGACGCCCTCGTGATGGGATATGCGTTGAAGCTGGCCGGACAGGCCTTTCCACTGACCCGTTACATCGACCCCGCCCACCTTCTGGACAATAGCCGCAATACCATCGTATACGAACAGGATACGGAACTGCACAAACATCTCATCGGCATATTCAGCACAGGCATCTCAGTGGACAGGGTAGAGGATAATATGAAACAGCTGCTCTGCTGTCTGCCCTTCGTGGAAGCGCCAGGGTTGGGATATGACAATTTATTTCGTATCATTATCATGCGATTCATCGACGCATGGGACTTCGACGTGCGCGCCATCAAAAAGAGCTGCGTCCACATCGTACACAAGGACGGACGCATCGTGCCTTTTGAGACGATGAACCTGTTCTACCGGGATGAAAAGGAAGAATACCTGAAACAATTACAGCAGGAAAGAAAAAATGCCCTGATATGAAAAGACAATTTATCACAGCGCTGATAGTCGTTGGAGCGACCCTGCTCTTTGCCTTCATAAGCGCTGCGGGGTCCACTGGCAAAGATTACGCCTTGAGTTTCGGATTGTCCTGCTGTGTCTTTGGCCTTCTTTGGCTTATTGTCGGCGGCCTGCTGGCTGTCGCCGGAGGCAAGGTCCGAAGCGTAGGTCTCGGGTTCCTCACCAGCGCAGGCATCACCTTCCTCATCGGCACCGGCGTCTGCAGCACCTTACTGACTTAACCGTCGACGGCCCTCCGGGACTCACCGTACACACCGCATCATCCGCAATACCAGGTCCGGATCAGGGCAGTTTGCCAGCCATCGCTCCTTCTCCGAGAACTTACAAACCCCGGGATAATCCCCCTTCCATCCCTCCATATCCAGGATCATCTGAAAATGAAGATGAGGAGGCCAGTTGCCATTCTCGAAACGCATCCCGACTTCCGCGATCACTTCCCCCTTTTTGATATGCTGGCCTTCAGACAGATTTTTAATAGAATTCAGGCTGAGATGCCCATACAGGATATGGAACCCGATGTCCTCCAGGTTATGCGTCAATATCAACGTGGCGCCATAATCGCTGTCATTGTTGTTAAAGGCAAAAGAATGGACGACGCCGTCCAGCGGCGCCATGACCTTGGTACCGGCAGGACCCCAGATATCGATGCCCAGGTGCAGACGCCGGGGCTCTTCTTCCGCATCGAAGTGCTTGCTGCGCGCATACAACGTGCGGTGTTCGCTATATCCCCCGATACCATACCGGGCCCCATGTTGCCGTAAAGTTTCTTTGATCCAGATGGCAAAGCTTTCCGTATCCGCGATCTCATCGGGACGGAGGTCCTTATTACCCGACGTAAAATCAAACAGATACAGCCTGTCGTTGGCCGGATCAAAGGGCACGACAGGATGAAGGTCCTGCTCATGCGCCCGTAGCACAGCTTGTATGGTGGCGGCTTTTGTCATATCAGGAGGTTCGGCCGCTGTCTGCGGCTTCTGTAAGTTACTTATTTTTTATCGCATTTATCTCATCCAGCGCCTCATCGATGGCCTTGTCCAATTGCGGGTCCCGTCCACTGATCTTATCCTCGAAAGTATTGATCACCTTTATATCCGGAGTGACGCCCGTCTTCTCTATATCCTTACCATCCAATGTATAACAACCCCATGAAGGCAATCGTACAAAGGAACCGTCCACCAGTCCGGCGCCGCTGGTAAAAATGATCCAGTGATAAGTCTCATTGCCCACGATCTTGCCCAGCTTCAACGCCTTGAAGCCGGTAGCCGTCATCTCGGCATCGCTGAGCGACTGCTCGTTGACCAACAATATAATGGGCTTGTCGGATGGCGTAAAATTACCCTGACGCGTCAGCGCCCCTCCCCTATACTTCCACTGCAGGTAAGACCGCTGCTCCAGGAACCGCAGCACCTCATCATGCACATTTCCACCCGTATTGTAGCGCAGATCCAGGATCAGGGCGTCCTTCCCATCGAGCTCCCGGGTCATGTCCACGATAAAATGCTCCAGCTCGCCCGAACCCATGTTCTTCATACAGGTATAGGCTATCCGTCCCTTGCTCTTTTCCATCACTCTTGCGCGGTTATCATCGATCCATTCGTCATAGAGAGGGGTGAACAGCGAGCCCTGGGGATGAAGCTCCACTTCATAGGGCTCTCCTTTCCGGCTGAACGTCAGCTTTACCTCCCTGTCCAGGGACGGATGGGTAAAGTAATAGCTGCGGTCTATCTTCTTGTCTACGGCTATTCCATCCACCTTTACCAGCTCATCACCCGGCTGGATATCCACGCCTTTCCTGTCCGCAGCGCTGCGGGCAACAATATGCCGGACCTTGTAAGGATCATTGTTTTCAAAAAGAATGCCGGTAGCCATTGTGCTGACATTGTAGTGAATGTCTTCATCGTCCCCGAAAGAGCTAAAGCCCTGGTGCGAAGAATTCAGCTCCCCCAGCATATCGTTCATAAGGGCGCGCAGGTCCGCCCGGGTATTGAGATAGGGCAAAAAAGCGCTGTAATGATCCCTCGTTGCCTTCCAGTCCAGACCATGAAACTTTTCATCATAATAGTTTTCCTCTACCCGTGCCCATGCTTCGTAAAACACTTCGGCAAATTCACCGGAAAGGTTCTTACGGAAGGGGCAGCTGATGGACACCGCATCCAGTTTATTCTGATCAGGATTGAGCTTATATATGTTGCCGTCCATCAACACGAAATATTTGTCGCCCGACACGGCTATAGCCAGCCCCTGTGTCTCGCCGCCGCCGGTGATCTTTTCCGTCTTGGACGGCTCGAATGGTTCCAGCGTCGTCTTCCAGAGCGCATTTTTACCCTGGTCATGATCGCTGAGATACAGCACCTGTGTCTTTTCCCCCTTTTGGATCACATCCACCAGGTATTGTGAGCCAAAAGAAGGACTTATCTGCTGGATACGTTCCATGATGCGGGTGGCATCGATGTTCTGTGGCGCGGGGACCGAATCTTTTTTAGTACTGTCCTTTTTCGGAGATTTAAACAGCTCCTCGTATTTGTCCATCCGGAAAGGAGCGTCAAATTTTTCCAGCGGCAGGCGATAGACCTTAGGGTCCTGCATCCCAAATGGATACGACGGCTTCAGACGGGAAGAAGTAAAATAAAGGTATTTCCCATCCGGCCCCCATACGGGATCTGTCTCCGCTACTCCCGTATTGGTGAGATTAAAGGAAGTCCCCTTTACCATGTCATATATAAAGAGGTCTTCTTCAAAATTCCGGTGTGCGGCGTAACAAACATAACGTCCATCCGGAGACCAGCAGGGGTCGGGACTTTGAAAGGCCCAGATCTCGTCTTTGGCGATGGTCTTGTTCTCCCACGTCTTCAGGTCCAGTATACGGACCTCATCCCGGCCGCTGAGATAGAGCGCTTTCGTCTTCGTCTTGTTCAGAACGATGCTCCGGTTGCTCCTGGCTTCATTGGTAAGCTGTTTTAAAGGCGCACTGCCATCCGCCGCAACAGTATAGAGGTTAGCGTAACCCCCGACAGTTTGAGTAAACAGGAGCGTCTTATTATCAGGCAGCCAATGCACCTCCCAGACCCGCTGGGCAGGATCTTTTTCTATCTGACGGATGAATTTACCTTCCGCATCGCTGACAAATAATTCTCCCCTGCTGACAAATGCCAGCTTCTTTCCATCGGGGGAAATATCCATGGCGCTGATCTTGCCCCTGACATCATAATCCTTTTCCTTTGGCAGGACATAATTCCGGCCCAGGGCAACATCGATCCGATGACTCTTCCCTTCGGCGACATCATAGACATACAGCTGGTAGTCTTTCTCAAAAACTACTTTGCCGCCGTCTGCATTCACAATGGCATTTTTTATGGAGGTAGGGAAGCTGGTCAGGGCCATCTTCTTCCCATCCCGGAACGTATACAGGTTGTATTCGCCATTACCCTCATCGGAGATAAAATAGATATTGCCCTTTTTGTCGACAGTGGCGCCAAAATCCTTCCCGGGGTAGTCGGTATATCGCTTGTATT
>DASZWE010000466.1:0-10908 GCA_035546735.1 Puia sp. | reverse complement strand
AATCCGCTGATCAGCATTATGGGAAAGGTCAAAGAGATCGGCGCCATGGAAAGATGGAAGGACGAAGCGTCCGGGATCATGGCGAATCAATATGCCAACAGAGTGGATTTTGTCCAGCTGGTCAGGCTAAAGTCCGGGGTCAGGACAAGCGTTACCGGATCGCTAACCTATCAGGTATGTACGAATGAAATGTGTCTGCCGCCCAAAACAGAGGCATTCAGCATAGCCCTTGGAGAATAGAAAAAATTTATAAGAAGGAGATCCAACCGCCTTCATTTGTCGTATGTAAACTACAATCTGTTAGTAAAATATCGCAAGGTTTATAGTCTTCATAGGCAGTTAGGTTTGGTAAAATCAGGGATGCTTTCATCCCTGTTTTTTTTGCCTGATACCAACCGGGAATTTCCTAAAACAGAGATAATTTTCCCATTTCGGGATTGGATCAATTACATTGGCATTCGTACTATATTGATATACAAAGCATTGAGATTTGGTATGCCCATTGGACCTTATATATCAAATCCGTTTTTATGAAATACGAAATATTCACGAACTCCTTTGAAAAGACCCCTGTGGGTGCGAGTAAAAAGAATATCATTCATGCCGCCAAGATCCTGCTGCTGTTGTTTGTGCTGACAACTCCTGTCGCGCTGGTAGCGGGTAACAGTGAAACGACCACCCGGTGGAACGGTTATCATTCTGCGGACGTCATCAAGAAAATCATTCACTATAATGTATCCGCCGAGAGCATGTGCGCAAGGATTGCCGAGCTGGCCAGGGCGGAAGAGGCCAGGGCTGCTGCTGAAGCCGCCAAAATGGAAGAAGCCAAACGGGCCATGCGCCTGGCAGCCATGAAGGCCGAATACAACCTGGTAATGAATACTGCCATCGGCATGTACGATATGATGAACCTGGAAAGCGAAGATCTGAGCCTGAAGGCTTTTGAATATGCATGGCTGGGATATCACAAGCTGTTGAAGAAGGGTGTGCTGCATAACACCGGATTGCTGACCATCTGTGACTTCAGCCAGTCCTCTTCCAGGGAGAGGATGTATGTGATCGACGTACGCAACAGGAAAGTGCTTTATAAGACCTTTGTAGCGCATGGTATCAATTCCGGTGAGGAATTTGCCACCTCGTTCTCGAATCAGGATGAGTCCTGCAAAAGCAGTCTGGGCTTTTACGTAACGCGTAAGATCTATTATGGCGTCAACGGGCTGTCGCTCCGTATCGATGGTCTGGACAAAGGTTTTAATGACAACGCTTACAGACGCAGCATCGTTATTCATGGCGCTCCTTATGTAAGCCAAAGGATACTGAATAAGTATGGTGTGATGGGGACAACGTTTGGCTGTCCCGCCATCCCCACCGAAGTCAGCCAGGAGATCATCCCCCTGATGAAGAATGGCAGCTGTTTCTTTATCTACTATCCTTCCAAAAAGTATCTTGCGCAGTCTCCTGTACTCAATGGTATATAAGCATAAAACTCTTTTCATATAGACGGGACCGCCTTCTTTTGAGGGCGGTTTTTTGTATATTTATGCACCACCATTCAAACTAAGCTTATGTCCATTGGCCTTACTACGTCCCTACCTTCCTCTGCGGCGGCCGGGGCATCTTCCATCAGGGCGATCATTACGGGCGCTACCGGCATGGTAGGCGAAGGCGTATTATACATGTGCTTGCAACATTCCGACATTGAACTCGTTCTGGTGATCAACCGTAAACCTTCAGGAATTAGTCACCCTAAGCTGAAGGAAATTATCCATTCTGATTTTTTCAATCTCTCCACCATAGAGGGGCAGCTCAGCGGGTACAATGCCTGTTTTTTCTGTCTGGGTGTCAGCTCGGTGGGAATGGGGGCGGAACAGTATTTTCAGACCACCTATACCCTGACAATGGCAGTTGCTGGGACATTGAGCAGACTGAATCCGGATATGAGCTTTTGCTATATCTCGGGAGCAGGTACGGACAGCAGCGAGAAGGGGCGGGTCCGTTGGGCAAGGGTAAAGGGGAAGACGGAAAATGATCTCATGCGACTGCCTTTCCGGCAGGTGTTTGCTTTTCGGCCGGGGTTTATAAAACCTATACCGGGGCTTGTCCGAACGCACAGGTTTTACAGATACATCAGCTGGCTATTCCCCCTGGGCCGGGCGCTGTATCCATCCGGCTTCTGCACCCTGCGGGAGCTTGCGCTGGCCATGATCCGTGTGGTAAGGCAGGGATATGAGCGAAAGGTCATCGAGGGCAGGGATATTATCCGCCTGGGAACATAGGTCGGGTCGACGTTGATCTTTCTTTTTAGTAATTCATTTACTAGGTGTTCGGGGGTGGCGCCGCTGGGCAGTTCAAGAGCGCCCATGTGGTGATGGACAGGGTCAAGGTGGGATATAGTATCCCGGTATAATCAGCGGGCTCCCGATCCGATGACCGTCCAGTCCTCGTTGCCATGTCCCTTGCTGATCCAGCGGTCCATTTCAGCCGCGATCGCAGGCATCACCGCCAGGGGTATGTTCCTGCTCTCCGCTGCCTGTATAAAGAGCCCGGTATCCTTTCTCGCCATATTCAATTCCCATGAAGGCTTATCGTAGCTGCCGCTGGTCATCCTTTTCAGACGGGCGTTGAGAACAGCTGCCGGGTTCCAGGAGTCGAACAAGGTATTGATATCGCCCATGGGTATATCCAGGGATCTGGCAAGAGCGAGGGTATCCGCGATGCCGGTGGTAAAGGCTACGAGGAAACAGTTTCCGATGAGCTTCATACCCGCTGCTCTCCCTTCTTCAGGACCGAAATTCATCAGTTTGCCCGTCATTTTGGATAATACGGGCTCCAGGCGGCTGATGACGGACTGATCGCCCGATACCAGCATATAGCCGGTGCCTTCCAATGCATTTTGAGGACCCATGAAAACAGGCGCATGCAGATAGGTGAATCCTTTTTCCTTCCAGGCTTTGGTCCTTTGTATGGCTCCGGGTGCGGAGGTGGTAGTATGATCTATGATGGTGGCGCCCGGCTTAAGACCTGGCTGGGCCTGCAGCAGCACTTCGTCCACTGTGGCGTCGTCCTTTAATGTGAGATGGATGATATCGGCATCCTTTACCGCCTCTGCCGGACTGGCAAACGCTTTGGCCCCGTACTGTTCCAGCGCCGTGGCCTTAGATGCTGTCCTGTTCCATACGTTGACGTTTCCTCCTTTATCGATCATTGCCCTGACGAAGTTGGACCCTAAAAGACCCATGCCTAAGAATGCTGTCATGCTGAAATTTTTCCCAAAGATATGGGAAGTTTAGCCCTTTTGTCCGTCTGGCGGGTCCAAAACGATGCCGGCTCTTTGCCGGGGTATTATATCCGTTGGAGGACGTTTGATCTGGTTGACGGTCCCGACCGTGACATCGATGGTAACACCTGTGATCTTAGCTGCGAGCGGAGAGGAAAGGAACAACGCTGTATTGGCTATGTCTTCCATCAATGGAAGCTTCTTCAACATCGTATCTTCTTCCATTCTCTTTAGAATAGGCCTTACCATGTCGGGCATGGAAAGCATCGCCTGGGCAAAGGGGCGTGAATCAGGTGAGCCGGCGCTCCGGATGTTTACTACACGTACGCCGTGCGGACCCAGCTCGGAGGCCAGATTTCTGGAAAAACCTTCTATGGCGGCGCAGGCAGGGCCAAAGCCTCCTGTGAGGGGATATCCGATGCCGCCGGGCGTAGCTGTCAGCGACAGGATCACGCCGGAGCCTTGCCGGACCATGAACTGTCCTGCTGCCGTACAGGTCAGGAATTGAGTGGTCATGATCTCTGTTATCGTCTGCACAAATTCAGGCAGCGTCATTTCTATGAGGGGGATATTCTGAACGGCATTGATGCCAATGAGGTTGAACGATATGTCCACCGTGCCTGCGGAGCCGGCCACCTTTTGCAGATGCTGACGAACGGAGCTTTCATCCAGGGCGTCCACAGCCGCGACATCTGCACGACCGCCGTTCTGAATGATCTCTTCCTTTACTTTTTGCAAGGAGGCTGTATTGCGTCCTGCCAGGAAAATATTAGCGCCTTCGCGGGCCATCGTCCGGGCTACTGCTCCGGCAAGGGAGGCGCCTCCACCATAGATAACGGCATTCTTGTTCTTTAGCAGCATATGCTTTTGTTTTTACAAACTTACAGGGATGATCCCTGGTCTGTTGCGTGTAAAATAGACAATCAGGAGGGGAATCCGGGACAAAAATATATTTCAGGCTCTGTCGAGGCCTGCGATCTGGACTTTATAAGCGGCGGGCAGGACCAGTGCTTTTATGAGCCGGTCGAATTTTAGCCATCGCGAGACTCTATAGAGCCTGATCACGGGATATAATAAGGGCAGCCATGGCAAGGACAGCAGCTGACGAACTCTTTTCGGGACCAGCAGCGACTGTATGTGCCGGAGGAGAAAATAACGGAATGCGCCCAGGTGCCGCTTGTACTGCCGGTAAAGATCGTATGTAAATGTGCTCCGGACCAGGTTGGTTCGCAGGTAGCCCGCCCGCATGCGTTTCCAATGCGGATAGTCATAGGGGAGACCTTTTAATCCCATTCGTACTCCCACCCGGTGGAATACGTCGAATACTTCCATCTTCTCCGCCTCTGTCAGCGTATAGCCCAGCAGCTCAGCGCTCCGGACGGAATAATCGATCAGCATGAATAATACATCCAGGTAGGCGGTATCGGGTATGCTGTCCTTGCGGTTTGCTTCCACTTCTTTATGAATGGCCGTGATCCTGTCGATGGCCGCCAGCGCTTTGTCATACTCCGCAAAGACGATGTGCTGGGCATATTGCACCGTAGAGAACAGCCTGCCGAGTGGGTCCGATGGCAGGCGGCCTGTGAAGTACAGCCAGTCCACGGCCCTGTTCAGGGGAAATTCCGCGGCAGAGCCGGCGAAGATCAGGAGCACGGTATCCGCATTGCCCCATATCTTTCTCACAATGGAGTCGTTATGTACAAAAAATCTGTTCATGTTGCGGGTGATCTTTGTTTATAGCTGCTGACGACGCTTTCCAGAAGAATAACAAATATTATTCCCAGGGTATAGGACAGGATATCGTTCCAGGTGAAATAGGTCCCCATCAGGATACGGAGCACCCGTGACCGGACGCCCAGCACGTCGGCCAGCCTGAAATACTGAGAGACCTCCACCAGGTAGGATATGAGCAGGACGATGAGCGCGGTGCGTGTGACGGATATGTTCAAAAAGCTCCTCATCAGGCAGTAGAGCAGGATGACCACCAGGAAATCACCACCGTAGGGGCGGATAAGGCTGTCGTTGAGACAGGCTGCTATGAGGATCTCTATGATCAGGAGCAGGATGCTTAACAGCAAATATCCTTTATGAAGCCGAAGCATAATCTATAATTAAAAGTACTTTGAAATACAAAGTAAAATAAAATTTTTAACTTTTCCAAGCCTTGTATGCGGGCGCGGCCATGTCCGACGGTCGTGTCCACGAGAAGCAGGGGATGAGCTATACAGCGGCTGTCGTATTTTCTTTTCTCGCTATCTTTATTGCCTGTACCGGATTGCTGGCGCTGATCGTCTTTGGTCAGACAGCTCACCAGGGAACCAGCTAAAAACTATCATATATGATCACCGGCGCACACACTATCTTATACAGCTCCAACCCGGATGCGGACAGGGATTTCCTGTTGAATGTACTTCATCTCACGAATGTAGATGTGGGGCATGGGTGGCTGATCTTTGGCCTGCCGCCTTCGGAAATAGCTGTCCACCCGGCTGACAGCAGTGGTGGAATGGAGCTGTACCTTATGTGCGACAATATCCAGCATTTTGTACAGCAAATGACCGATGTAAAGATCCATTGTGATCCTGTTCAGCACCAGCGGTGGGGGCATCTGACCTATCTGACCCTGCCCGGCGGAGGAAAGCTGGGTGTATATGAGCCGTTGCATCCCAGGCCGGAACCTATGTCCTGACCTCAGCTTAATTTTTCCTTGAAGAAATCGATGGTCCGCTGCCAGGCCAGCTCTGCAGCCGCCTTGTCATAGCGGGGTGTCGTGTCGTTGTGAAATCCATGGTTTACGCCTGGATAGATATAGGCGGTATATTCTTTTTTATTTTCTTTCAAAGCCTCTTCATACGCCGGCCATCCTTCGTTGACACGGGTGTCGAGTCCGGCATAATGTATGAGGAGCGGCGCCTTTATCTGTGCCACCTGCTCTTTTGAAGGCTGCGTTCCATAGAACGGGACGGCGGCAGCCAGGTCGGGGATCCGGACGGCCATCATATTGGCGATCCAGCCGCCAAAGCAAAAGCCTACCACGCCTATTTTGCCGTTGCAGTCGGGATGTGCTTTCAGGTAGTCGAAGGCGGCTATGAAATCCTCCAGCATTTCATTCCTGTCTCTTTTGCTCTGCAATTCACGGCCTTTGTCGTCATTGCCCGGATATCCGCCCAGGGGTGTCAGCGCATCGGGGGCGATGGAAATAAAACCGGCCAGCGCCGCTCTTCTGCCTACGTCCTCGATGTAGGGGTTCAAACCACGGTTTTCGTGGACCACTACGATGCCGCCCAGCTTCTTTTGGGCATCGGCGGGCTGGGAGAGCAATGCTTTGATCGTACCCCCGCCTTTTTCGGATTTGTAATTGACGTATTCGGACTTCAGACGGGGATCATTTGCCGCGACCTGGAGCGTGTTCTTATAGTCGGGCATCAGGAAGCTCATCAGGGCAGGCACGGTGAGGCCGCCTACTGCATGGACGGAGAGCTTTTCCATAAAGTCGCGCCGGGTGAGCCTGCTGTGGGCGTAGTCGTCGTACAGGTCGAATACTTCCTGTTTAACATCTTCTTTATTTATTTTCATATAGAACACTATTTTATGACCTGCCCAGAGGAAAGAGGAGTTGTATAAAGATAATCTAATGAATTAATACTATCCTTCCTCCCTTATAGATAAATTTCCTCTCTCTTATGATATGCAGATACGGTGGCATGCATTCGTATTCTTTGGCATAGATCACCTGGCTCCTGATATGGTCGGGATAGAAACAGAATTTGAACCGGGGGAATGCTCCCACTACCTTCATATCCGTGCCGGTATTCAAATATATCGCGGCGTCTGCTCCGATAATTGCATTGCCGCCATCCTTTGAGGTCATGACAAAAGAAATGATGCAGTCGTCTTTGCCGTCCCCATTGATATCGCCTGTGGTGACTTTGGGATCATCGACAATGGCCTCGTTCTTTTTTTCGATGACGGGTTTGTATTTGTTAAATAGCGCTAACGCTTTTTGTTCTGGCGAGAAGCTGGTCTGAGCCTGCGTAAGGGTAGGGAAGGCAATAAATGTAAGGGCGATAATTCCTGTATAATAAAATAGAGGTGTCATGGAGCTGTTACCAAATGTATAAAATTCCTAATTATATAGACGACAGGTCAATAAATCTTCAAAAAAAATCTTTGAATTGTAGTTACGTTTCCATCTCCAGGTAGTACTAACCCTAAAGGACTACAAAAAGACACACTTATAGCACAAACCCTAAGCGCGGTTGTCAAACTAATTTGAACTTTTGCGACAGATTGTTCTAAGGGTCAAGGTCATTCGCTTTCTTCAAGATTGCCGGATGGCCTTATTTTTGCTTCCCGGCTTTACGATATGAAACGGACCATGTCCCTTGTTACCTTCGGACAATTAATCAGACAACTTTAATTGCAGCAATATGGCCAGAGAAATTGAAAGAAAGTATCTTATTGACCTTGAAGAATGGCAAAAAGTCGAGAAGGTGCCAGGACAATATTACAGGCAAGGTTATTTGTTGACAGACCCCCGGAAAACGATAAGAGTCCGTATGACAGAAGGCAAAGGCTTTTTGACGATCAAGGGGATCTCTGTTGGTGCGACAAGGTTGGAGTATGAATATGAGATACCCACTACGGATGCAAAGGAACTATTGGATAATTTTTCGGATGCTGAATTATTCAAGATCAGATACAAAATAGAATTTAAGAACAAAGTCTGGGAAGTAGATGAATTCCTGGGAGATAACGCCGGACTGTTTATCGCAGAGATAGAGCTGAAAAGCGAGAATGAAGTTTTTGATCTTCCGGACTGGGTAACAGAAGAAGTGACAGAAGAAGAGAAATACTATAATTCGAATCTTTCAATAAATCCATATAAAAATTGGCGCTAAGGGTAAAATTAAAATGGCCCCGGGTTTTGCTTCATTTCGGGAGATTGCAATAAAAGTCAAACTGGGAAAACTGAGTTTGGACACGCCCTGCATCGATTTGAGGCAGCAGGTCACGGACAATGGATTTGAAATTCTTCCCATGTAGATGCTTTGGTATACTGGAAGGTGACGGGATTCGAATCGCCCTGGCAGGACAATTCTCGAACCGGTTTGTCGATGACTTGAGGCAGCTGTTAACTCCCGAAAAGTTAAAACAATGTAAGAGACGTTCAAATATGGTCATCCAAAGGTTAATATACAGGTTTGAGGGACGATGTGGACTGAAAGTGCTTTAAAAATAAAGAGCTCTTTTGGAGCTCTTTATAGGATACTGGAGTTTTCACAGGGGAAGATTGGGTCTTCTTCATCGGGCACCGATTTGCGTCAATAGGTGGTCAAGTTTTCCTGCGGTCAACGGTTTAGGAATAAAACCTTCGAAGCTTGGCTTTTCATACAGGCGTTTCATTTCAAAATTTTCGGTTGTTGATGATAATACGAATATTGTATATTTGTCCCTGATCGCTTTTGGAAGTTGGTTGAATTCATCAAGGAATTCAAATCCATCCATATCCGGCATTTCCAGGTCAGTAAGTATAATACCGCGCCTACCTGTTTTCTTTCCCTGGACATCGTTCTCCGTTTGGAGGTATTGGAGAGCGAATTTGGGGGACGAGAAAATACGGATCTGCTTTCTGGGAATTCGATCGCTGACCGTCTTTTTCGTCATGGCCAGCGCAAATGGATCGTCGTCGATGATGAGTGCTTCCAAATTTCTATGCATGGGTATTGACTTAATCTTCGGGTTAGTGCTGAGGCACCTTCGCCTTTGAAGCAAAGTTATTTCCATGCTGCAGGAGAAGATACCATAGAATACACTTGGTATAGGACAAATCGGACAATTTCTCTACCTTTAATAGATGTCTCCAAGAGAGATGCCGATATATGATATTGCAGATTTCAAATACCTGGGGTCAGAGAGTGATTTTTATGCTAATACTTTTGCCGAGCATCTTCTTCAGCATGAACACATGGTTCTGGCGCCCCATAGACACGGTTTTTACTTGAGTGTACTATTCACGCGGGGTAATGGCATTCACGAGGTGGATTTTCAAACATTCGATATCCGACCAGGATATATTTTTCTATTGTCACCCGGACAGGTGCATCATTGGAAGGTGTCAGAAGATATAGATGGCTATATTATTTTCCATAAGAAGGAGTTCTACGATCTAAATTTCACTTACGAAAGAATTGAGCACTTCCCGTTCTTTGGAAATTGTCAAAATGCACCACTTATACAACTCCGAAAGGAACAGGCAATAGCTTTGACAGTTCAGTTCCGATTGATCATAGATGAATATAAGAGCAAATACCTGATGCATTTCCAAAAGATATGCTCGATGCTCAACGTACTTTATATAGACCTCGCCCGCATATATCTGCCAGGCAAGAGAATAAACAAACATCGCGAGATACAACTGGCTCATATTCGAAGATTAAACGCGCTGATCGACAACAATTTCAAGGATATAAAGTCACCGGCAAACTATGCGAAGAATATGTTCATGAGTGAAAAGAACCTAAACATGATTTGTAAGATCATCTTGAATAAGACCGTATCAATAGTCATTACAGATAGGGTCATACTGGAGGCCAAACGAATGCTCATCCACACGAACATGAACGTGGTTCAGATATCCCTCGATCTCGGCTACATGGATAATTCCTATTTCAGCCGTGTTTTCAAGAAGACCACCGGAGAGACCCCTTTAGCGTTCCGGGAAAACTACCGAAGGAAGCGGCAGAAAGACGATTGACCGCATTAAATCATGCTGTTACGGCCCTTCGGACTATTGTCATTTCATCGCTGCGCGAATGAGCATCCGCAGCGGCACCGCTCTGAAACGACAACGCCCCCGCTATGCGGAGGCATTGATTGCCGTATCTGTCGGGACGACTGGATTCGAACCAGCGACCCCTTGCACCCCATGCAAGTGCGCTACCGGGCTGCGCTACGTCCCGTAAAGACCTTTGTCGGAGCTGTTGGACCCGCTCCGCTCGGTCGGAACCTATTCCCTTGAATTACACGGAAATTATACAGTTCCAGGGGGTGCAAAGGTAATAGAAAATTCCTTTATTAGCGAAAAAAATCCCCGCTTTTTCCCACCCGTTCGTTTTTGCCTCATTTTTTTATTATTTTTAATGATTGTCTCAATACTTGCTTTCTATTTAGCATCTTCTTAAAATCGACATATCTATTGGTCTAAATCTACCCAGTCTCAGTTTCTGACAGACCCGATCCGTATTCCTTGCGTAAAACCGCCTTTTACGTCCATTCATCCACAGTTTTTTACGAAAATCAAACAAAGAATGAAAAAATTCTTGTTACTGGGAATGCTGGTCCCTGTCGTAGTCGAAGCCCAATGGCATGTCAATGTAATGGGAGGTTTCTCCAACTATATCGGAGACCTTCAAAGCAAGCCGTATACTACTCAACAGGCTCATGGCGCCATTAGCCTTGGCCTGCAATATGACCTCAGCCCACATTTTTCCATCCTGGGAAATGGCAGCTACGGAAAGGTCGGTGCTTCCGATGTCTATAGCGATAAGGCGCTGGTAAGGGCCCGGAACCTCAGCTTTCAGAGCCGCATCTATGAAGGCAATCTGCTGCTGGAATACAACCTGCTGGAT
>DASZWE010000465.1:0-13583 GCA_035546735.1 Puia sp. | reverse complement strand
CGTATAAAAATCTCCACCCACAATGGACGTTGGGCATATTAGTCAGGGTAGTATTTTTTCCTCCGGCCTTGACTTTTGCTCCGGTCAATTAGTACTACTGGTCGCTACGGGTTAATGGAAGGCTGCAATATGGCGTCTTCCTTATCCCATCCCATTAAAATCAACTATATGCAACAGAAATTATCAGCACTCATGCGCACAATGGCCCCGGAAGCGGCCCTTGATCCTCGATTAGTATCTGATTCGTGCAACAGCCTTGCTGATGCAGGATGTGTATTTGCATGGTTTGAAGACTCCTTTAAGCCGGAAATCCGCCATCCCTTCCCTTCTTCTGTATAATCTTGTTACGGGAATATAGATTGCTGCCAATCTGTGATGCCTTTACGATGTAGGCCGGATTTAGGTAATCACCGAATTTTTTACCTTTACCCGCATGTTGCCCTTCCAGACACTGATCGTCATCGATCGCACATCTGCCGCCCCTGTATACCAACAGATCGCAAATGCGCTGATCAAGCTCATACAGAATGGTATCCTCCGTCCCGGCGCCTCCCTGCCCGGCAGCCGGCAGCTGGCGTCCTTATTGGACGTTCATCGCAAGACGGTAGAAGCAGCCTATGAAGAGCTCTTTATACAGGACTGGATAAAAGTGGTCCCGCGCAAAGGCCCCCAGGTATCCCAGCGCCTCCCGGAAGTCCGGCCGCACCCTTTTATCGACGCCCAGCCACCTTCCCCGGAGCTGGCCCCGCCCACCCCATCCGCCCCCTATATCCACCCGGCTACCTTCCCCTTTCTGGATTTCGGTCCCCCCGCTCCCCTTCCGGGCGGAGGAAAAAAATTACGCCCCGTCATCAACGACGGCTTCCCCGACCCCAGGATCGCCCCCATCGATATCCTGCTGAGAGAATACCGGCGGCTATTCAACCAGTCCTCCTACAAACGCTTTATCATGATGGGCGACCAGGCAGGCTCCGTCAGCCTGCGCACAGCCATGATCGACTTCCTCTCGGACACAAGAGGTATGACCTTCAGCCTCGATAACATCGTCATCACACGAGGCGCCCAGATGGCCATCTTTATGGCGGCCCGAATGATCATCCACCCGGGTTCGAAAGTCCTGGTAGGCAGTCCCAATTATTTTATGGCGGATGCTATATTCAAACAGTTTGGAGCAAACCTCATAAGAGTTCCGGTGGACGACCACGGCATGGACATAGAATTCATCGAAAAATTCTGCCGCAAACAAACACCGGACTTGCTGTACATCATCCCCCATCATCACCATCCCACCACGGTCACCCTCAGCGGCGAGAGAAGGATGCGGCTCCTGCAGCTCATCGATCGATACCAGTTCCCCGTCATAGAAGACGACTACGACTACGACTTCCACTACTCCGGAGGCCCCATCCTCCCGCTGGCCAGCGCCCCGCACAACGGCAAGGTCATCTACATCGGATCGCTCACCAAATCCCTGGCCCCGCCCTTACGCGTAGGCTATATGATCGCCCCTGCCAATTTCATCCAACAGGCGGCACAGCTGAGAAGGATGATCGATATTCGCGGCGACAGCCTCCTGGAAGAAGCCCTGGCCTCTCTCTTTAAAGCAGGCGACATGCAAAAACACCTCAAAAGGTCGGTCAAGCTCTATCACCAAAGAAGAAACATCCTCTGTGAGCTACTGGAACAGGAGCTAAAGGACGTGGTCAATTTCTCAAAGCCGCAAGGAGGCCTCGCCCTATGGACAAAATTCAAAAAGGAATATCCGCTCCCCGCCATCTCCGCAAGAGCAGCAGGCAATGGGCTCATGATCAGCGACGGCCGCATGTACGATATCGACGGACATCACTTCAATGCCCTGCGCATCGGCTTCGCCTCCATGAATGAAAAGGAGCTGGAAGAGGCTGTCTCCCTCTTAAAAAGATCCATCGTATAAATTGATGAGGTTCCCTTTTTCAATATTCCTTTACCAGGGTTTCCAATGGAATATGCAATTTCCGGTATAATTTCCGGATCATGCCCAGATTGAGCTTTCTATTCTTCTTGAATATATCGGATACCCGGCTTTTAAAACCGAGAATTTGTGCGAGGTCCTGGTTCGTCAGCCCGTGCTGCTCCAAACGGTATTTTATAGCATCGAGCGGGCTTGGAGCATCGATCACATAGTGCCTGTTCTCGTAGTCTTTGATTAGTAATGCGAGCACATCGGCCTCATCGCTCTCGGGAGTGCCTGGCTTTGCCTGGAATATCTCGTCGAATCTTTCAAGTGACTGTAGATATTCTTTTTTTGTTTTTACTATTTTAAGGTGCATACGGCTCAATTTATTCCTCTTTTTGGCTGGATTTCAATCATTTGGCTCCAATGATCACTTCACCGCCACCGCAATCTTCGAATCCGCCGTCCCATAATACAAATACCACCGCCCCTTGAACCATGCCAGGCCCTCCAGGAAACAAACCTCGTTTACCTGCCCCGTGATCTCATACGGCTTATCCGGCTTCATAAAATAACGATCCAATCGGTGTAATATATGAGTAGGATCGTCCTTATCCAGCAGCACCTGCCCCGCCGCATACGTCCCCTCGGCCAGTGTACTGTCCCCGATAGCAGGAATATTCCGGCTATTGTAAATAAGCAGTATTCCCTTATCCGTCAACATGGCCGGCGGCCCCGACTCCACCAGGTCACAGTCGAATTTCCGGACCCGCGTGGGAATGACGATCTTCAGGTCAGGCATAGCCAATGCCTGTCCCCTCAAAGCAATGGGATCAGCCTCCCCGGAAGACTTTTCTACAGGTGTCCAGTTCACCAGGTCGTCGGAGGTAGCGGCCCAGATGTTCTGATCCCCCCAATACATCCAATATTTACCCTTTATCCGCGTGGCCACGATCTTCCCGTCCTTTCCATAGGTGGAGACGATAGCCCCCGACTTCGACCACTTGTCCAGATACTTGCCATTGTACGCTTTGGCAAAAGCAGGCCCCTGCTTCGTCCAGTGCAGCAGATCGCTCGATACAGCCACCAGCAGCCTGGCCTTGTCCCCATCATACGCCGTATAAGTCATATAATAGTTCCCCTTATCATCTTCCACCACACGCGGATCCTCACAGCCCCCCTCCCATTCGTATTTTTTATACGCATCCTCCGCAGGATATAGCACAGGCTCGGCATTCCGTGTAAAATGAAGTCCATCCCCGCTCTCCGCCAATCCTATCCGCGAGGTGCCTGCCGGCTTGCCCACCTTGTCCTGCGCCCTGTAGAGCAGATACAACTTACTCCCCCTTACCACCACGGCGGGATTGAATACGTCCTTTTCCTCCCAGGCCACCGTCCTCTTCCAGATAGGGTCCATAAAGCTCCCCGTTCCAGGCTGCAGCACAGGATTTACACTGTCCACCTTGACAAAGGGCAACAACGCCCAGCTGACACTGTCTGTGGCAGCAGTATCCCCGCCCGGCGAATCACCAGCAGGCTCCTGGCACCCCGCCAAAGCCGCCACCACGACAGCCGCCCATAGAAATCTTTTCATTTAGAGATCTTTTTCAATAATATAAATAGAGTTCACCTCCGCATCCGTCAGCACCTTATCGTACATACGAATATCGTCCATCGACCCGACGAAATAGCTGGCCCCCCAGAAATAGTTGGGATTGGAATTATCGACCAGGTTATAATATTCCTTGGGCATTTCATTTCCAATGGAGAGATCCACCGGCGACGCCAGTGTCACTGCCGCTCCCGGCGTATTGGTCCAGGTCTTTTTCAGCTCGCCATTGACATAGAACTTCATCGTGCCATCGGTATAGGAAACAGCCAGATGCGTCCAGACGCCGGTAGCCACATTCACGGATCCCGCATCCCGGTCATAGATAGTCGAGGCGGTAGCCACCGTCAAAAAAGGCACCGCCGTACCGTTCAGGTTGAACTTATATCCATTCCATCTATTCATCGATATCATATAGCTGCCATTCGAGTTGGACGTCATATCCACCCATAGGCTGATCGTAAAGGCGGGTGAATTCAGCTCCGATGCATAAGGCACCTGTATCAACGATCCATTGCTGAAACTATAAGCCATATCCGCTCTTCCAAACCTGTCCGCCGTCAGCTGGGGCAATACACCTCCATCCGTGGCCGTGGCAGCGCTGCTCCCTATATAGCCGGTCTTCAAAGCGCCGTCATGACCATGCCCGCTGGAATCCGCTGCGTTGCCATTGAATTTCCAGTGTCCGACCAGGTACTCCGCCGACACTTCCTGTATCAGTTTGGTACTGAACTGCTGCCCGGCCAGCACAAGATTATTATATGCATTGTTCACTTCTTCCTGGGTAAACTTGCCACTCTCCACCTCTGCAGCCAGGTCCAGAGCGGCCTTCAGCATAACCCTCGAGCCCACACTGTAATCTCCGGGCTTATTACCTTCCGCGCTATTGTTATAAACATTCGTCAGGCTGTCCGTCAGCTGGGTCAGTCTGCTCTTGTCCGAATTGTAATTGGGAGCCGGCTGATCGTTCTTCTTGCAGGAGAAGATAAGCGTCACAGCCAGCAATAAGCATATAATACGCATAATAATATTTTTTATTTACCTAACTTTTTATTTGTGTCCCGCTCGCTCTGCGGAATGGGGAACCACTTGTTCTTGTCATAATTGAAGTTGGGGGCGCCTTTTGAAAGAACGCTGGTAGCATACGCACTGCCGTAACGGATCACGTCGAACATTCGATGGAACTCCATCGCCAGTTCCGACCTCCTTTCTTTACGAATGGCATCCCGCAGCTGTCCCTGATCCGTAGTGGTCACGTCAGGCAGCAGTCCCGCCGGCACCGTACCATAACCGGGCAGCGAAGGATCATACAAATAGGACTCGCGCGCACGCCTGCGTACAGAATCCAATGGCGCCAGGGCCGCGGCAGGATTTCCGCTTTCATTATAGGCCTCCGCCAGCACCAGCAGCACATCGGAATACCGTATGGCCTCATAATTCACGCTTCCATCATTTTTCTTCCCGATCGGCACCTCTGACAGAGGCTGCACCATCTTCTTCGTTATATACCCCGTCGTGGTCCAGGAAGGATCGAAAGGCGTGTCGAAATAAGGATGCCCGGCCCTGCCCACGGTATAGTCCAGCCGCGGGTCGCCGGCTTCAAAATTATCCACCAGGTCCTGCGTGGGATAAAAGAACCCATAGCCGGTGAGACTGCGGGGCGAGAACCACGCATTCAGCTCATTGCCCTGTATGGGCTGGTAACCCGTGATATGATTCACGGTCAACAGGGCCTCCGTATTGTCCTTTGTGGCGGCGCTGAAGTTGTCCCAGTACCGGGCCGTAAGAGAATATTGCTTGGAGTCTACCACCTGCTGCGCGGCCTGCGCAGCCAGCTGCCAGTGGTTTGGAAGAGTAGTATGAAAAAGATATGCCTTGGATAAAAGAGCCAGCGCCGCCCATTTCGACGCCCTTCCAAGATCAGCCCCATGCGTGGCGTCCGGAAGATCAGGCGCCGCCGCCAGACAGTCCGCCTCCACCTGCCGGAAGATACTGTCCTGCGCAAGGGCAGGACTTTGCAGCTCCTCCGGCGTCTCTACCTTCAGATGCAGGGGAATATCCCCATAACAGCTGGTGAGAATAAAATAATAATAGGCGCGGAGGAACTTAGCCTGCGCGATCACCGACTTCTTCACAGCATCCGTCACCTTTGTATTGGACGCGGGCAGCCCATCCAGCACCACATTGCATTTGAATACCCCGTCATAGTACCGCTGCCACACCGCCTCTACAGCCGAATTGGTAGTGAGTATATTGAATTGATCGATGGCGTCGAAGTCAGCCTGATCCCCCGGCTGTCCTCCCTTGATGGCATCGTCGGACGCGACATCGCCCAACACCCAGATGGCGTTGGAAGCCCCCGATGTAAAGCTGAGAGGCGCATAAGCCGCATTCAGCGCCAGCTGCGCATTGGCATCGGAAGTAAAAAAATTATCAGGGGTCGTCTGCCCCAGCAGCTGCTTGTCGAGGAATTTTTTACATCCGCCGGCAACCACCGTAAGGACGCAGAAAGAGAAAATAAGAATACGCCGCATATAAGAAGTTTGAAGATTAGAAATTGATATTCACACCTGCCGTATAGGTCCGCGCGGAAGGATAGGTTCCCCAGTCGATACCCACAGCCCTGTCTCCATCCCCTGCCGCGGAGGCATTGGCGCTGGTAGCCATCTCAGGGTCGAGACCGGTGTATTTGGTGACAGTAAAGGCATTCTGCACGCTCACAAAGAACCGTATGCCGGATACCTTCCAGCGTGACAGGGTCCCCGCGGGGATCCGATAGCCCACCTGCACATTCTTCAGCCGCAGATACGATCCATTCTCTAAAAATCGCGTGGAGGCCTGCTTGTTATTCTGCGCCCCGGTCCAGCTCAGACGCGGGAAAGCATTGGTGGACCCTTCTTTCGTCCAGGCTTTGGTGGCCATACGTTCCGTAATGTTGAAGCTCCGGTAGAACCCTTCGATGTCGGTGAGCACCTGGTTATAGATCTTGTTCCCATTCACGCCCTGGAAGAAGAGTGTCAGATCCAGCTCTTTGTAAGAAAGATTCCCCGTCACCCCATACGTGAACTTTGGAATAGCGCTGCCCGCGTACACCCTGTCATTCTGATCGATGACGCCGTCATGATTGATATCTCTGAATTTCACGTCCCCCGGCATGATACCCGCTCCCTGGTAAGCATGCGTGAACACTTCCAGCGGTGTCTGGAAGATGCCATCCATCTGCAACAGGTAGAACTCCCCGATAGGCTGCCCTTCCGTAGTGATGGTGCCGTAAAGATTGTTGTCGATACGTCCCGCGGGAATGGGCCGCCCGCCCGCCAGGGAAAGCACTTCATTATGGACGGTGGCAAAATTGGCGCTTATCTCATAACGCCAGTCCCTGTTGATAGCCTTGCGGTAGCTGGCTTCGAACTCGAAACCCCTGTTGACCACGGTACCGGCATTTTCCGTAGGGTTGGCCGCCCCGCCGCCACTGCTGGGCGCGGGTATGGACAGGAGCATGTTGCTGGTCTTCTTGTTGTAATAGTCCACCGTAAAATTCAATGCATTGTTGAACAGGCCCAGGTCTACTCCTATATCCGTCTGCGTGCTCGTCTCCCATTTGACATCGGGATTACCCTTGGCTATGATGGTATAGCCGGGTACAGGCGTTCCTCCAAAGGGGTAATAGGCTCCGCTGGGGCCCATGACGGAGGTATAAGAATAATTTCCGATCTCCTGGTTGCCCAATTGCCCCAGGCTGGCCCGCAGCTTCAGCAACGACACGTTACGGACATTCTCCATGAATGGCTCCTTGTCGACGCGCCAGCCCACGGCGCCGGAAAAGAAATTGCCATACCGGTCGTGAGGATCCAGCCGCGAGCTCCCATCCCTTCTGAAGTTGAAGCTGGCCAGATACTTGTCGTTGTATTGATAGCTCAGTCTGCCAAAGAGGGAGAACAATGCCCATTGGCTCTCATTCCCTCCGTTCAATGGATTCAACGTTCCGTTGTCCAGGTACTGGTAAGTGCTGCCCTGATCTACGTAGGTGGTACGGCTGGCGGATATCTGCCGTATGGCATTGTCGACAGCTTCCGTTCCTAGCAGCACCTCCAAACCATGCTCGCCAAAATGCAGATTATAGGTAGCGGTGTTGGTCCAGTTATAGGTAAAGTTGTTGCTATAGGACTGTGCCAGCGAGTTGGGAATGTTTTGAAATCGCACGGGTCCACCCCAGGTAGGATAGAATTGCTTGTACTCCGACAAGATCAGATTGGTGCCGATGTCGCTGCGGATACGCAGGTTCTTGATGGGTGTGAACTCTAAAAAAGCATCTCCCAGCAAAGAATAGTTGTAGAAATTCCGGTCGGTATTGGCAGCCAGCCCCACAGGATTTAGCCCATCTCCAAAAAAGTAAGCGAGCGAATCCGGTGTCGGCAGATCCAGATACTGGCCCGGAGCATAATAGACAGGCAAGGCGGGCGTACGGAACAACGCATACCGCACGACACTGGCTCCGGGATTGCCATTCCCATATCCGTCTCCCGAACTGCCCACCTGACGGGTCTTGTTATACGCCAAATTAATATTCGTCCCGAACTTGAACATTTTTGACAGCGTGCTGGTTACAGAGCTGCGAATGCTCAGCCGGTCGTACGCCGAATTCCTGATCATCCCCTCCTGTGTAAAATAAGCGGCAGATACCATGTACTGCGTATTCTCGCTGCCCCCGCTTACGGATAGCTGCATATTGGTCAGATTGGCTGACTTCATTACCTGATGCTGGTAATCGATATTGGGCAGCGTATCCAGCATTCCCAACGGTATCAGCTTCCTCCCATCCACCGCTGCCGCTGTGTTGAAGGCGGTCACGTACTCCCGCGTATTCGTCATCTTGATGTATCGCTCCGGCGACTGTACCCCACTGTACGCATTGAAGCTGAATCGGGGCTTGCCGCTCCGCCCTTTCTTCGTCGTGATAAGCACCACGCCGTTGGACGCCCTGGCCCCGTAAATGCTGGCCGAAGAGGCGTCTTTCAATATGCTGATATCCTCGATGTCGTTGGGGGATATGGCATTGATACCATCCTTCGTGGGCACCCCGTCGATGATATACAAAGGGTCGTTGTTATTGATGGTCCCGATACCCCGGATACGAACGGAAATAGGAGTTCCGGGAGCGCCGGTGGACTGGGTAATGGCCACACCCGCCGCCTTGCCCTGCATGATCTGGCTCACATCCCCGACAGGCAGATTGTTCAGATCGCTGGCCCGTATGGTGGATACGGCGCCGGTAAGACTCTTCTTCCGGGTAGTGCCATACCCGATCACTACCACCTCATTGATATTTCCCGGCACGGCCTGCAAAACAATGGTAAATTGGGTCCTGCCGGATACGGGTATCTCCTGCTCCTGGTAGCCGATATAGGATATCACCAGTGTTGCCTCTTCAGGTACTACCAGCGAAAAATTGCCGCTGGCGTCGGTGGAAGTTCCCGTTGAAGTTCCCTTCACTTTTATGCTGGCCCCCGCCAATGCATCTCCCGCGGCAGATGAGACCTTTCCGCTGATACGTACATCCCCCACATCCGCCAGCGCCGGCCTGGGAGTTACTACCACCAGGTTGCCCGACAAGACCTGGTAGGTCAGCGGGGAATTCCCCATCACCTTGTCCAGTATCTGCAGGACGGTACGATCCACCACTGCCACGTCGATCTTTTCCTGCCGCGGTAGCACGTCATCCTTGTAGACAAATGTGTAATTGCTTTTTTTCTGCAGCAGATCGAAGAACTGGGCCCAGCTGATGCCCTTCTCGCTGAGAGTGATCCTATCCTGGGAATGAACTTTTGCGGACACCTGTAGAAAGGTAATGAGTAAAAGAGCAATCGCTAGTTTCATACGCAGAAGGATTTCACTAACATTTTTTTTCATACATTTGAAATGTTGAGGTTAAATAATCAGGCACTACGTGATTATACCCAACTCATCAGGAGGTGTGACAGCACTTCCTGTTTTTTTGGGCAAGCTCGTTATATCGTCAGTCGTTCTTACATATCCTTCTATTTTGATGTGATGTGTATGGTATCTCCCTCTATGCGATAATGGAATCCCAGTGATATCTGCAAGGCATCCATTACATTCCGGATAGGCTGGTCTTTGAAATAAGCGGTGAGCCTGTCATCCAGGTAACGCTTGTCCTCGAAGCTGATATGGATATTATACCATCTTTCCAGCTTCCTGCTCACGTCGGAGAAAGCTTCGTTCCGGAACACCAGCTTGTCCTCTACCCATGAGGTCTCTATAAGTGTTTTGTACTGGGGGTCTGGCATCACCGTCTTGCGCGCCACAGCTACAGTTCCCATTTGCACCCGTTGCATCTCCCGCACAGGTATCACTACCTTCTCATTGGGTTTCAGGACAATCCCCTCCCGCACACCTCCGGGCCAGTCTATCTCTACCTTGCCATTGATCAGCGTAGTCTCTATAGTGGAGTCGTTGGGATAGGCTTTTATGTCGAAGGAAGTGCCCAGCACTTTTATGTCGAGCTCACCGGTGTGAATGATAAAAGGATGGTCAGGATCATGCTTTATGTCAAAAAATGCTTCCCCTGTCAGCGTCAGCTCCCGGCGCCCCTCCGCATAGGTAACCTTGGATCCCGCATTGAGCCAAAGTTTGGAACCATCCGGCAGCTCCTGGTAGCTGCGTGTCCCATAACGGGCCGCTATCTCCTTCTTGTGTACAGGTTGCTGCGGCACACGCTGATCCCCGCGATAAAGCAGGACACCACCCACTCCTAAAACCAGCACCGCCGCGGCAGCAGCCCACCAATGTCGAACGACAACCGCAGGTTGTCGTTCGGGAACCGGCTCGCGTAAGCGGGCCAATCCCCGTTCCATCATCTCGCGTTCTTCCGCAATACTCCCCCCTCTCGGCATCTCCCGCATCCGCTGCAGCACCTGTAAGGTCACACGCAGCGCCGGATTGGCCAAGAGAGCCCATTCGAGCTCTTCATTTTCTTCGGGCGTTAATTCCCCCGCCAGATGTTTCGCCAGCAAAACATCTATTCTATCCTGATCCATGATATGTAAGGTTATAAGACGGACAATGAGCCCGCTTGCAACAAGGACACGCCACTCACAAAAAACCCTTAAAAGAGAAATAAAAAAAATTCTACCTTGCATCGATAGAGTGTTTGCCATGGACACTACCATAACCATACTGCATGATAAAATAACTGCGCTCAACGACGTGCACGCCTTTGAGGAATGCTATCGGCAGTATTTCGGGCGATTATACCGCTTTTGTTTCTCCATCGTTCACCAAAAACAGCCCGCCGAAGACATCGTTCACGACGTATTTATGCAATTGTGGAAGAAAAGAGAGAGATCACCCTCCATTCGCAATCTGGAGGTCTACCTGTATGTGTCTGTAAAAAATCTTTCGCTAAACCATCTTCGCCATACTTCCACCCGTATCGTGGATATTGCCGAACGCAGCCATGAATATATCCAGTTCAACGCCGACCCCGAGACCCTGCTGATCCATTCCGAAGCCGTCAGGAAAATGAATGCCGCCATCCGGAACCTGCCCCCTCGCTGCAAGCTCATCTTCAAGCTCATAAAGGAGGACGGACTGAAATACAAGGACGTCGCCACCCTCCTCGACCTATCCATAAAGACCGTCGAAGGACAGCTGGCCATTGCCATGAGAAAGCTGGTCCAGGCAATGGAAGAGTAAATTGTCATTCATACCAATCCTCTATCTGGTAGGAAAGAGGCCTTACGAGGATCGCGCACTTTGGGGAATCGGTTTCCCACCTGTCGTCCCTTCTACGGATCAATCCACAATATACATTGTTAAGGAACACCTGGAAAGCCGTGGGCTTCCGATTCTGGACGCCGGTCTGCAGTGGCTGTATCTCACCGCGGTATTGTTTTCCTTCGAAGCTGAAATGGATAGGGAATCTATTGAACATAATATGTATTTTTATTAGGCTATCGAATTTTCATGCCAGGGTGACAGGCCGGGGCGACAGCGGGGGCATTGCTTTTGTGTGCATAGTCACATGGAAAAAACAGCCCATTTGACATTGAACATTCCCAATACATTCAAACAACGCGTGGTCGTCATCGGCGGCGGATTTGGGGGAATGAACGCTATCAAAAAATTGCGTAATAAAGGCTTCCAGGTGGTTCTTTTCGATAAGAACAACTACCACACCTTTCAACCTCTGCTCTACCAGGTGGCCACTGCCGGATTACAGCCCGATAGCATCGCCAGCCCGCTGAGGAACACTTTTCAGCACTATAATGACTTCCATTTCCGGATGCTGCCGGTGACCTCCCTTGATGTGGATGGAAGCACCATCTCCACCCCCGTGGGGAATCTTTATTACGATTATCTTATCATGGCAGGAGGCGCCAAGCCTAACTTTTTCGGCAACAAAGACATCGAACAATATTCCCTTCCTCTGAAGTCTATTCCTGAAGCCATCGATCTCCGGAGCCAGCTCATGCAGGTGCTGGAACAGGCCAATATGATCATCGACCCCGTCATGCGAAAAGCATTGCTTACCATTGTCCTGGTAGGCGGCGGTCCCACAGGCGTTGAGACGGCAGGAGCCCTGTCCGAGCTTCGGCGTCACGTCCTGCCCGGGGATTACCCCAATCTGGACTTTAGCGAAATGTCGATCCATCTGATAGAAGGCTTGTCCCGACTTTTACCGTCCATGTCCGATAAAGCCGGCGCCCGGGCCAAACGCGACCTGGAAAAGATGGGCGTCAATATCACGCTCAATACCATGGTCCAGTCTTATGACGGCAGCCAGCTCACCCTGAAAGATCAGCCTCCCATCAACACCTGTACAGTCATCTGGTCGGCCGGAGTACAGGGCGATACCATACCGGGCCTGCATCCGGAATGGATAGAGAAAGGAAGGATACTCATCGACGAACACTGCCGCGTCATTGGCAGCCCCAATATCTTTGCCATCGGAGACATTGCCCTGATGAAAACCAGGGACTATCCCAAAGGCCATCCCGGCGTGGCCCAGGTGGCCATCCAGATGGGGAAATACGTCGGTAACTTTCTGGTGGGCGGCATCAGCGATAAAAAGCCCAAACCCTTCCATTATTTTGACAAAGGCTCCCTGGCAACCATCGGCCGCGGCCGTGCAGTCGCAGACCTTCCGAAGAAACTATATTTCGGCGGCCGCCTCGCCTGGTGGATATGGCTGTTCATCCACATTAACTACCTCGTCAGCTTCCGCAATAAGCTCATTGTCTTTGCCAACTGGGTATGGAACTACTTCACCTTTGATAAAGGCAATCGGCTGATCATTCGTCCCTATAACCCAAAAAAAGAGGCCACCCCTGTCGGGACGACCTCCTTTTATCGCTAAGTTAACCTTAGAGACTATCTTTCCGATACTGCTTCGTTTTTTCCTTTTCTTTTTTGCCTTTCGCAGCTATCTGCGCTTGCAGATCCGAATTATAGGGCGCGCTAATGCCATGCTTGTCATCAGGGCTTCCCAAAGAAGTGGACGGGCCACCCTTTGCTCCCATATCCCTTTCTTCATCCGCATTGCTGGTAGAAAACCCGGCATTGTCTGTCTTTGGATTTGGCATAACTATAGATTTAATGGTGATACAATACCAGTACCCACTAAATAATTATGCCAGCCGCCCTCATCTTATAGTGGGAAAGGCCATCCCCGTGATCTTCCGGTACAGGTCCACGGCATACAGGTCGGTCATACCGGCTATAAAATCTACAACGGATTGAATATCACTGTAAAGGCTCCCAGCCTCTCCCTTGATGATAAACTGCTTGGATATCAGCTGCATCAGCTTCTCCGACTTGGCATTACGCGGATTCAGAACAGCCCCAAAGAATTCCTTCAGCATCCCTCCGATGACATTGTAGCCAGCTATCTCTATCTCCACTACGCTCCGGTGGTTATATATATGCTCTACGGAATATTTATCGATCTTTTTCATCAGCGCCAGCTCCCGCGCCGGCAGATAGTCGATCAATGACTTTTCCACCTTCCCCTCCAGCAGC
>DASZWE010000464.1:0-5801 GCA_035546735.1 Puia sp. | reverse complement strand
CTTATAATCGGGGAAAGGGTAAAAGAAATCGCGGAAGGGGAAGCCTGCGTGGGACAGCAGGTGGGCGAGCTCATCTTTTCCAAAGGTGACGGCGGTGCCGTTGTCATACAGGTCCTGTATACCGTCATAGGGCCTGCCGGTATGGTCTTCCGGCGCGCCTGCCCAGTATTTAAGACCTAATTTGTTCTCTATGGCAAGCACGATCCTGCCTTCGGCCCGGAGAAAGGACCGGCATCTGCGCAGCATTTCCAGCGGAGGGTTGTCTCCCTTTACAAACAGGGGACTGTATTCCAGCACGCCTATGAGCAATATGCTATCGAAGTTGTCGTCCCATTCGAAGCTGTCAAAATTATCGCAGACGACCCGGACCTGTGGCAGGTCACGGCATCTTGCACGGGTGATGCGGGCTCTTTTTTCACTGCCTTCGAGGGCGAGGATCTCGCATCCCAATTCACCAAGATAGCGGGTGATGGCGCCGCATCCGCTGCCAATCTCGAGTATCCTTTTCCCTTTCAATATTGAAGAGAGGGGGCGGAGGAGGTCGGCCCTGGCGGGGCTGAGGTGATAGAGCGTGGGCCAGTCCTTTATGACGCCGGCGAGCTCTGCGGAGCCAACGGAAAGATCCTCGGCGCGGCTGATCCTGTCCAGGATATAATTTTCCGTCTCTTCCCCGTCCGAGTAGGCGAAGGGTGGGTGGCCGGACGGCAAATAGATACCTTGAATGAGCGTGTATTTATTCATTGCTGCAACATAAGATGGTGAAGAAATCCGGGACTACTGCTTTTGGGATCGTCGCCGGCCGAATACTTTCTGCCAGATGGTGCCGGGGAGACTGCGTGTCTCATAGGTGCGCCGATACCATTGGATATCCCTCCGATACTTCTCGATGTCGTTGAGCAACTTATTGACCAGCTGGCGGGCGCCTTCCGCGGCCTGCCGGCATTCCTGCAGCTGGGACTGGAGGCGGGTGATCTGATCGCCTTGCCTGTCGATGATGTTCTGCCGGAAGTTCATTTCCTTTTCCAGGAGGCTGGTCAGATCATCCAGGCGTCCCTGAAGCGCCTGCCATTCCGTGGTGTTCTGCTGCTGATCGCTGACCGTATTGAGCATAGGCGTGATTTTTAATTTTTATACAGGTGGCGATAGGAGTTGAACGTGGTGTCTACATTGAATTCTTCCTCACATATTTGGCGGGAATATTCCCCCATGACGGTGAGCATGTTCCTGTTGTTGTAGTACCGCATTATGGTGAGCACGGCGTCTTTTCCATCCTGGAACAGGTCTCCATTCAGTCCGCCGTGGACGAGGTCCCTGTTGCCTATGCAATCATTCAGCAGCACGGGTTTTTTCAGGGCCAGTGCCTCGAGCACGGAGAAGGGGAGTCCTTCGAAATGAGAGGTGGACAGATAAAGGTGCGCGCCGACGAGATAATCATGGATATCATCGGGTGGGAGCCAGCCGGTGACGACAATATTTTTTGCCTTCAATTCCTGCTTGTCTTCTCCATCCCCCACCCATACGAACTCGAACTGGTCGAACTCTTCGAACCAGGAGGCGATGGCATTGAAGAGGGCGGGATCTTTCTGGTAGACGATCCTTCCGCTGGTGACGATGCGAAATTTATGCGCGGGCGGAGATGCGGCGGCGATTGTCTGCGGGGGCGCGTTTTCCACGCGGACGCCATTGGGGATACAGTCTGCATCGATGCCGAGGTCCTGGTATACCTGCCATTCGCTGGCGGAGCAACAGACCGTCCGTCCGCCGAAGTAGGAACCTAATTTTTCCAGCTGTCCATATACATAATTGCTCCACCGGCTGGTGCCGGAAAGAAAAGGAGCCCCGTTGGGGGTATAGATCACTTTATTGATCCTGGCGAGGCGGCAGGCCAGTCTGCCCAGGAAGCCGCTCTTGGAAGAATGGAGATGCACGGCATCTATATGGGAGCGATGTTTCAGCCGGCGCAGGATCGTGTACAATTCCCAAAAGGCGACGATGTCTTTCCAGAAGCTGATCTTCCTTTGCGCGGATGGCCAGCGGATAAAAAGTGTATTGGCCTTGGGAAAAGAGCGCTTGACCTCGGAAGAGCGCATAACGGTCTCCCTTTCACCATGAATGATGATGTGAAGATCTTCATGGAGGTTTTCTACCAGACTTCGGAGAAAGGTAGCAATTCCGGAGGCAAAGGGTTCGACAACATGTATGATATTCATGACGGATGCTGGATAGGTTTTACAAATAATATCCATTTTTTTATTTTCAGCGCCCAGGCAGCGGGAACCAGCATCCATAGCCTCAGCCGGAGCTCTCCCATGATGCCGTACAGCCTGTTGTGGCCATATTTCCTTACTACGTCGATGCGGCTTTTGAGCTGCTGCCGGCGAAAGGTGATGCTGATCCCTTTGGGGTTGATCTCGCTGATCACGAGGTATTCCGGGAGGATCGCGGCCTTTCCCTGCTGAAGCATTTCAAAAAAATAAGCGTAGTCTTCCGCATGCGGATAGGTGTCGGGGTAGGCGGGCAATCTCCGGGTCACGGAGGCGCGCCACATCACGGTAGGGTGAATGAATACATTCTTAAAATGCATTTGACGCATGATCTGGTCGTGATCGGGCGGCGCCAAATACTTATAGGAGTCACCGGACAAAAAATCCTTAAAGATGCAACGGGTTCCCAGCAGGTCGATGTCCGGATGCCTGTCGAGAAATTCTACCTGGTTTATGAATCTGTCTTTCATACAAAGGTCGCCGCAATCCAGCCGTGCTATATAGCGAGCGGCATACTTTTGATACGTCAGACCTTCGGAGTGCGTTCCGTTCAAAAACGTTAAACCTTCGTTAAGGGCCCGGGTAATGCCCCCATTTGTGGGTAACCGAAGTATCACTATCTCCGGCGGGTCGGGAAGCTGTTCTATCAGCCTGGTTTGCGAAAGCGGTATGGCGCTGCCATCGTCCACTATGAGCACAAAGTATCTCTTCGGGTGATAATGAATACTTTGGAGCGATCTGATCAGTCGTTGCTCATGGTTGAAACAGGTGATAAGCACACAAAAATCGAATATCGTGCCGGATGTCCTTCTCATACCCACTGTAGGCGTATGCAAAGTTCAGACCGTATTCTGGCGGAGCGGCGGCGCCGGATAAAATTTCAGTTCTAATAGCTTGTAACAGAGAAACTTGATTGATTCGTTAATAACGTAACTTTACGGTATGAGCTCATCGAATGTTTCGTATCTGACTTTTGGCATTGTATTGATACTGGCTGTCATTTTTGATCTGGGTTTGCTGAGCAGGAAGGGGACAACGGTGACGATCCGGAAAGCCCTCTTCCAGACTGCCTTTTGGGTGTTGCTGGCGTTGGCTTTTTTTGGCTTCCTGTGGTATGAGAATGGACATAAGATGGCGTTGGAATACCTGAGCGCTTATCTGATGGAGTGGAGTCTCAGCATCGACAATATTTTTGTATTTATCCTCATTTTTTCTTTTTTCCGGGTGAAACCTGCCTACTATGCCCGTGTATTGCTCATCGGTATACTCATGGCCATTGTGCTGCGGATCGGGTTCATCACAGTGGGCATTGCCGCGGTGACGCGGTGGCACTGGCTGTTGTACATCTTTGGCGGCATTCTTATCTATACGGGAATCTCGATGTTCTTTGCGAAGGATGAGGATACGATGAATGTGGAGGACAACCGGGTGTATAAGCTGTTGAAGCGTGTTCTTCCCCTGACGGGGGATGATTGCGGCGGCAAGATGACGATGGTCATAAATGGGAAGAAGTATTTTACGGCTTTGTTTGTGGTGGTGGTGCTGCTGGCTACGACGGACATCCTGTTTGCGGTGGACTCCATACCGGCGGTGTTTGGCATCACGCGTGAAAAGATCGTCATTTATACCTCCAATATATTTGCGGTGCTGGGGTTGCGGTCCCTGTTCTTCCTGCTGAGGGGGGCTGTGGACAGGTTTGCCTATCTGCAGCAGGGCATTGCGGTGGTGCTTATCTTCGTCGGAGTGAAAATGCTGGCCGAGTGGATAGACTTTTATCTACCGGTGTACGTTAGTCTATTGGTGATCCTGGTATGCATTTCCGTTGCGATCGGGTATTCCATGTACACGTCTTCAAAGAAAGGTAACAATAAATGAAGTATGCCATCCGACATATAGCCGAAATAGTGGGGGGGAGCTTTCTGCAATTTCGTGGGGACGATGCCGTGGAGCATCTGTTGCTGGACAGCCGAAGGCTGATCTTTCCGGATACCTCGTTGTTCTTTTCCTTAAAGGGGCCTCGCAGGGATGGGGGGCTTTTTATAGAGGAGCTGCATAGGCGCGGGGTAAGGAATTTTATAGTGGGGGAAGCTTTGCCGGGCGCCGGAACGGCCGGGGAAAGGACGCTGGCCGGCGCTAATATTATTTTGGTGGATGATACCCTGGCGGCGCTGCAGCGGCTGACCGCCTGGCACCGGCGTGCGTTCTCCATTCCCGTCATCGGGATCACGGGCAGCAATGGGAAGACCACTGTCAAAGAATGGTTAAATCAATTATCAGAGGACTCCTACCAGGTGGTGCGAAGCCCCAAAAGCTATAATTCACAGATTGGGGTACCGCTCAGCGTCTGGCAGCTGAACGAGTCGCATGAGCTGGCAATTTTCGAAGCGGGCATATCCCACAAGGGGGAGATGGGAAAATTGCAACGGATCATACAGCCTACCATCGGTGTTTTCACCAATATCGGGGAAGCGCATAGCGAAGGGTTCCAGAGCCATGCCGAAAAGGCGGCGGAGAAGCTGCAGCTTTTCACGGAGGCGGAGGTCCTTATCTATAGCAGCGACCAGCCGGAGGTGGTGCGTGCAGTAAATGAATGGCGGACGAGGGGCGATGGCCGGCCTGGTCTTTTTGCCTGGGGACATGCCGGGGACGCGGTGGTGCGGGTGGATGCGGTGGAGAAGAATGGGGGAGCTACCCGGGTGCGTATTATCTATCTGGGACAGAAGATGTCTTTCGACGTCCCTTTCACCGACGATGCGTCGATAGAGAATGTCATGCACTGCCTGTGTGTGTTGTTGTATCTTGGGCAGCAGGCGGAACAGATGAACCAGCGGCTGCAGCGGCTAACGCCTATCGCCATGCGCCTGGAACTGAAAGGCGGGGTCAATCACTGCAGCATCATCAACGACAGCTATAGCGCGGACCTCAGCTCTCTCTCCCTGGCCCTGGATTTTCTCTCCCAGCAACGGCAGCACCCCCGGCGTTCGGTGATCCTCTCGGACTTTTTGGAGAGCGGCCAGGATGAGGACGGTCTTTATACGAGCATCGCCCGGATGTTGACGCAAAGGAATATCGACCGGCTGGTCGGCATCGGTCCGCGCATCAGTCTGCATGCGGACCTGATCACAAAATGGTTTACTGCGCCGGCGGTCTTTTATCCTTCGGTGGAGGAGTTCAAAAAGGACCTTCACCAGCTGCATTTCCGGGATGAGACGATCCTGTTGAAAGGGGCGCGTGTTTTTGCCTTCGAGGACATCGACCGGCTGCTGTCGGAGCAGATACACCAGACGGTGCTGGAGATCAACCTGGATGCGCTCACGAATAATTTAGGGCAGTATCGCGGGCGGCTGGATCCTGCCACAAGGCTAATGGCCATGGTAAAAGCGTTCTCCTATGGCAGCGGCAGCTTCGAGATCGCCAACCTGCTCCAATTCCACGGGATCGACTGGTTGGGTGTCGCCTATGCCGACGAAGGAGTAGTCCTGCGGAAAGGGGGGATTCGCGTACCCATAATGGTAATGAATACGGAGAACAGCAGTT
>DASZWE010000463.1:0-4650 GCA_035546735.1 Puia sp. | reverse complement strand
GAAGAAAATGAGAAATAACCCAGTGGCTATCGCCCTGGCCCTGCAAACGATGGTGGCAGTCACCTTGTTCAGCGCCTGCTCGTCCTCGGATGGAGAGGGTGGTGAAAAGAAGGACAGCAGCAAGGCCGCGGCGGCTCCTGCAGCCCCTGCAGAGACTTTTCCCCTGACGAAAGGCCGGCTGTCAACGGCGCTCTATACCCCCGGTGAGCTTATTGCTTATCAACAAGTAGACCTGTACGCCAAAGAGAACAGCTTCGTAAAAAAACTATATGTGGATGTAGGATCGGAAGTGCGTGAAGGCCAGCTGCTGACGACCCTGGAAGCTCCCGAGCTGGCTACCCAGCTGGCCAGCGCTCAGTCCCGTGTGAAATCACAGGAGGCGATCTATATTGCCAGCAAGGCCAATTATGAACGCCTGGTCGAGACCAGCAAGACGCCCGGTACCATCTCTCAGAATGACATCGATCAGGCGGATGCGCGTCAGAAGTCGGATTATGCACAGCTGGAGGCTGCAAAGTCCGCTTATAACCAGGTGGCCGAAACGCTCAAGTACCTGGAGATAAGAGCTCCTTTCAACGGAGTGATCAGCGCCCGTAATGTAAATCCCGGCGCCTATGTCGGGCCTTCCGGCAAGGGCTCCGAATTCCCCCTGTTCACCTTGCAGGAACAGCGTCATCTGCGGCTGGTGGTCTCCGTGCCCGAGGCGTATACCGGCTATTTGAGCGGCCAGGATGAAGTAAAGTTCACCGTGAAGGCATTGCCGAACGAGGTGTTTCATGGGAAGATCAAACGTCTGGCTGGTGCGCTGGACAACCGGCTGCGCGCGGAGAGGATAGAAATGGATGTCATCAACAACGATAAGAAGCTGTTACCCGGCATGGTAGCGGAAGTGAACGTTCCTCTTCCTGCAAGGGACAGCACTTTTGTCGTTCCTGTCTCGGCCGTCGTGAATTCCACGGAGCGGGTGTTTGTCATCCGGGTAGCGGATGGCAAGGCGCAATGGGTGGATGTGAAGCAGGGACGTTCCGACAAAGGCAGGATGGAAATATATGGCGACCTGCATGAAGGGGACACCATTCTTAAGATGGCCAGCGAAGAACGCAGGGATGGATCTCCCGTAAAGTAAGCTCAGCTTTCCGGGGCCCAGTAGTTGCCCGAGAGGATAAGCATGCAGATCATGCGGATGCTGTTGTCATAGTAGTCGAACTCGCTGGCCCGGAAGTGTACCATATAATCCCAGAGCCTGTTCAGCCAGATCTGATTTTCTTTATTGGTCATGGCTGCCACGGCAAAGGGGGCGATAAAGCATAATGCTTCGTAATACCTGTTCTTCAGATCGTTTCCGCCCAGGCTGTATCCGGCGGAGATATTATCCGGATCGCCAGAGGTAGTAGCGCGTATCCATCGATTGATCTTACCCACCATCCCGGCTGCGCGCGGGTCTCCGTAAAGTAAATAGTCTGTTGCAATACGCCAGGGCATACGGCAGGCATTGAAGTTATAGGCTCCATCGTAGCGGGCCTCCAGGTAATGAGGGTGGGCGGGTCTTGTCTGTGTTCCAATCTTATTGATAAAGTCCGGAACAAGCCCGGCTTCGGGGCTGTACGTCTTCTGCATGTATTGGAACAGCCTATAATTGCTGTCGACGACCTTGTCCCACCGGGGATCGTCGCTGACGGAGCGGAAGACATGAAAGTGAGCCGGCATAAAGTCCGAGCTTCGCATGTCGAAATAGTCCTTGCTGTCGTGTTCGACGGAATTGCTCAGCAATATGGAAAAAGTCTTATGATTTATTTCCTGACGCATGATGGAGGATATCATGCGGGTGGCTTCCTGCCGGTAGTCGATGTCATCATGACTGCCCCATTGGGCGTCGGCTAACAGCATGGAATAAGCGATGTCCATATCGCCATCCGTGGCGGAGCTGCCGTCTGTGCTGCGGCAATCTTTTTTCTGGGCCCAGGCCATCAGGTATGGATCGGATTTGCTGGGATGGGCTTTGTAGTAGTGATAGAGTCCGTTGTAGATGCTTCGTGCGGCCGTATCATAGCCTGCCATCAGGGCGACGATCATCATACCATAACCCTGGCCTTCCGAAACGCATTGTTTGTTGTGTGATACCGTGCTTTCGAACCATACATAGTATTCGCCCGTGTTGCATGCCTTTTTGATATAGGTGCGTTTCCATGCATTGTAGAAAGAACGAACGCTGTCATCCATCCGTTGCCGGCTGATATGGCTGGGGAGGATACAGCCTTTCTGATAGACGATATGCTGGGGAAAGGGGCGTGCGGACCGGGCGACAGGATCCGGGCCGGCAGTATCCCGCGCGACAGGGCCTTTTGACCCGGGACAAAACAGGAGGGCGAATAAAATAAATAGGTGTCGTGGCATGTTTTTTTATATCAACTGCAATGTGGATTTTATTGCTCACCCGATCCCGATAAACAAACAACTTTATCTTTTTGTTCACAAACACGAACCGCTGGAAGCGGTTCGTCCGATCAGGGTATGGTTATTTAACGTAGCTGCTGGAAATTGTTGCATATGAAAGCGCAAAAACTTCATGACTATCTGCAGGATAGGGTGTATAAGCCTATCCAGAGAAAAAGATTCCTACAATCCATGGCGCTGGCCGGCGGATCTTTAATGTTGGGATTGACCGCGTGCAGGAAGGAGGGGCATCCTGGATCCGGCATCATCGATGTAGGCGCAGCGGACATCGGAATTTTGAATTTTGCTTATGCTTTGGAACAAATAGGGGCGGCCTTTTATATAAAGGCAAACGCCTCTTACTACAAGAATGCGCCTCTGTCGGAAAAGCAGGTGCTTTTCGACATCCTGCACCATGAGATGGCGCACCGGGATTTTTTAAAAACAGCGCTGGGCTCGAATGCCATCGGCGAACTGCAATTTGATTTTTCCTCCGTGGATTTCACCAGCCGGGACAGTGTCCTGAAGACGGCGAAGGCATTGGAAGACATGGATGTTCATGCATACAATGGGACGGGGCCATTCCTCCAGTCAGCCGACTATCTTAAGCTGGCAGGCAAGATCGTATCGGTAGAGGCGCGTCATGCAGCAGTCCTCCGGGATCTTCTCGATCCCAAGTCCGCGGATTTTGCCGGGGACGACACCGTTGATCCCATGACGGGGATGGAGGTCTACCTGACGCCCAATGCTGCTGTCGTTGGCCAGAGTCTCGTAGCCACCGCCAATTCCTTCCTTCTCACCAAGATCTCCGCTTCCCAACTACCATAACAACAAAATCATTACAAAATGAAAGCGCTCAAAATATTTGAAAAGGCCTATGAAAAAGAGGTCATAGAAAAGAACTTTTCCCGCCGTGACGCCCTTACAAAGGGGCTTGGACTCGGCCTGAAAACAGCCCTCGCTGCTGTCCCTTTTGGATTGTTGGATGTGCTGGAGAATAGGGCGCAGGCAGCGCCATCCAATCCGGACGTAATAAAGATCCTGAACTATGCCCTGACGCTGGAATATCTCGAGGACACCTATTATAAAACGGGACTGTCCACTTCCGGATTGATCGCCGCTGAAGATATGAAGATATTTATGCAGATCAGTAAACACGAGACGGCGCATGTAGCATTGCTGAAAACAACGATCACCGCTCTGGGCGGAACGCCCATCGATGAGCCGACCTTTGATTTTACGGCCGGTGGCAAGTTCCCGGATGTGTTTACCAGCTACCAGCGCTTTATGGGTCTCTCTGCTGCATTCGAGGACCTTGGGGTCAGAGCATACAAAGGGCAGGCGGTGAACCTGGTGGGGGCAAGGGAGGTATTAACCGTAGCATTGAACATCCATTCCGTGGAAGCGCGGCATGCAGCCGAAGTGAGAAGACTGAGAGGGTCAAAGGGCTGGATCAACTTTGCCGAAGCAGATGGACTGCCTGGCTTTATATATGATGGAGAAGAAAATGTGGTCCAGTCAGGCATCGATGTTACCAAGGTTACTACCGTATCCTATGGTGCGGTGACACAGTCATTCGATGAGCCATTGTCCATGCCGCCCGTGCTGCAGATAGTAGGTCCATTCATCAAATAAAATGCTTTAGGGCCATAAGGGGTCGTCCATGAATGGTGGGCGACCCTTTGCTATTTGTATTTTTCGTAATACTTTGGTAAATTCCATTTTATTCCAGTTGGCTGCATGCTCAGACCCCTTCTCTATTTCGTGACTATTTCCCTCCTCGTGACAATAGTAGCGCGTGCGGACGATCATACCCGGGAGCGCGAAGCCTGGAAGCAATGGAAGACAAGGCCCGTGACAGACAGCAGTTTTCGCGCAGTATGTGATCTCATCCAGGATGTGGGAAAGACGAATATCCAACTGGGTTACCAGATACTGTCGGAATATCTGCCGATGGTAAAGGCCACCGGAAATAAGGATTGGGTACATATTCTATTGATGGGGTGGGCCAAGGCGAAAGAGTCCCTTGCCTCGTTCGGGGACGCAGAAGACCTTTACCGGCAGGCAAGGGAAAATGCGACGGACAATCCCCGCCATTATGACGAAGCGCTGGTAGGTACGGTGCTTCTGTATGCGGACTGGGGCAGGGTCGATTCGCTGGACAAATATGCAGCGTTGGGCAAACAGTCCGCACTCCGTGCAGGCGATCGGGAGAAT
>DASZWE010000462.1:0-10461 GCA_035546735.1 Puia sp. | reverse complement strand
GACCGCCCAGTTATTACTGCCATTGCTCTTCTCCGGCTTCATTTCGGTGGCTGTCAGCGAATCCCTGTTGGAAAAATAAAGCGAGTCCGCCGTAGCCGGCACTTTCGGCACAAATCCGGGCGGGAGAAAATGCGTGCCCTTAGGTACGATGGGGTCCGCGCTGTCGATGACGGAAGGATATAATTTTGCCAGGTCCGTCCTGCTGAAAATGCTCTTGGCATTGGTCATCTCGAAATCATTATCTGCCCCTGCCAGGTCGAACGCCATGTATTTGACGAAGAGGGCGATCTTGAGATTGCTCCAGGGCTCCGGCTGATAGTTCAGTAGCTTGTATTCCAGGGGCAGATCCGCTGCTTTTAGGCTCTTGATATAGTCATTGACGCCGGCCGTATAGGCATCGCAGTCCCGCTTGGTGACACTGTCTGCCTCCATTTCCGCCACCGCCCGCCGCGCGGCATCCACCATACCCAGCCGCCGCATGCTCCGGTCGTATTTCACCAGCTGGTCATTGTCGCCGGGTCCCAGCACCTCGCTCAGCCTTCCCGCGGCGGCAAAGGTCTGGAACTCCATCTGCCAGAGACGGAACTTCGCATGCAGATAACCCTGTATATAACAGGCATCCACCTCACTTTTGCTGTACACATGCGGAATAAGATACTGGTCCAGGTATACGCTGGCCCTGTCCTTCAATCCGGGTAAGGACAGCTCACCGGAAAAATCTTTGTCCACGGGTTCGGCATTTTGCCAAAAGCCATGCTGAGGGCTAAGGAACTTGCCAAGAGGAGGGATCTTGCCCCATTGGTTGTCGAGAAGGTAGATAAGGCCTGCCGTCAGCAGTAAAGAAATGAGGAAAGGGATTATTCTCATACTTAAAAGTAGTATTTTTTTAAAATACAGCTGATTAGGCGGATAAAAACACTACCCACTAAGTGTAATACCACAAAATGGTATTGTACATGTGCGTGCGATTATCAAAATTTGCATTCACAAACGCGCCCTAAAACAACGAACCCTAAAAACGATCAGACCCTAATAGCACCCTACATCAATCGCACCCTGGTAACACGTAACCCCTAAAAACCCGAACCTCTAAAAATATTACGGACGGGTACGAACCAACAAACCCCTACCCTGGCCGAATGAACCGTAGGTTCATAAACTTAGTTCAGGTGGTTCAGGTAGATAATAGGCCGGTCTCAGTGGTGAGCCGGCTTATTTATTTTGCAGCAGTCCTATCAATCTATCCATTTCCTCCATCGTATTATACGCATGCAGCACGATCCGCAGCCGCTCGCTCCCCTTCGGCACCGTCGGATACAATATAGGACGAATGTCCAATCCCGCCATCTGCAGCCGCTCGGCCAGCGCCTTTATCGCCTCATTCCCCGGCGCCACCACCCCTTGTATAGGCGTCTCGCTACGCAGCTTCTCAAAAGCCAGGTCTGCCCCCTGCAGCCGCCCGATCAATGCCTGCAAATGAGCCCGCTCGGCGCGCATGTCCGGAAAAAGCCTGTACGCCGTACGAATGGCCAATACAGATGATGCGGGCAGGGCCGTGGTATAGATAAAGCTCCGGCAAAAATTGATCAGGTAATCTCTCAGCCGGTGGCTCCCCAGTATAATGGCTCCATGACAGCCTACCGCCTTGCCAAACGTATGCACCCGGGCAAAACAGGACATCTCCAATCCCAGCGCCTGCACCATCCCCTCTCCACTTTCCCCGACCACACCCGTAGCGTGCGCCTCATCCACGATGAGATGGGCTCCATACCGGCGACAGAGATCAGCCATCTCCCGCAAAGGCGCCTGGTCCCCATCCATGCTAAAGACGGACTCCGTCACGACAAATAGGGTCCCCTCCCCTGCCTGTAGCCGCTTTTCCAGGTCCCGCAGGTCATTATGCGCAAAGGAAAAGGCCCGGGCAAAGGACAGCCTCATCCCATCCCGTATGCTGGCATGGCTCAGGTGATCGTACAGGATAGTATCCCCCCTTTGAGCAATACAGCTCAGCAGCCCCAGGTTGGCGTCATAGCCGGAATTGAAAAGCAGTCCCGCTTCCGCCGCATGAAAAAGTGCCAGCTCCTTTTCCACCTCCTCAATAAGGGGGTAATTCCCCGCCAGCAACCGGGACCCGCCACTGCCATGACGGACCGCCGCATCTGTATGGCCCGTCCCGCCTGCGATTGCTTCCTCCCCCAACAGGCCGGTCCGCGTCAGCGCCTTCTCAATAAGCCCGTTGGTCGCTATCCCCAGATAGTCATTGCTGCACATATCCACCTTCCCATCCGGCAGACGCAGCCGCCGGAATGCATGCTGATCTCTTCTCTCCTGTAGTTTTTTATCGAGCCAGTCTTCGTTCAAAGGTTTCCGATTTCCGGCAAACCTACATAATTTTGACGCATGCAATCGTCCTCGCCGTCCCAACAGAAGAATATCCTGGGCCTTCAGCTGCCTACCGACCCCCGCTGGGTAGATCTCGCCAGCCTGTCACTGGAAGCCATCCTCACCGACCATGCCTGGTGCGAACAAAAGGCAGCGACCAGCTGCATCTCCCTTATCCAGCGCTATTCCGCCAAAGAAAAGCTGGTACAGGAGCTTTCTCCCATCGTCACGGAAGAATGGGGGCATTTCCGCCTGGTGTTGGCGGAGCTGAACAAACGTGGTCTCAGGCTCGGTCGCCAGAGAAAAGACCTCTATGTCAACAAGCTGATGGAATTCGAGGTCCGGGGAGGAACGGAAGACCAGCGCTTTCTGGACAGGCTTCTCATCTTCGCCCTCATCGAGGCCCGTAGCTGCGAGCGGTTCAAGAGGCTCAGCGAAGGACTCGATGATGAATATCTTCGCCAGTTCTATCGCAGGTTCATGGAGAGCGAAGCCGGTCATTACCATCTTTTCATCGAGCTGGCTGAAACCTATATGGACAAAGAGGAGGTACGTCGCCGCTGGAAACAATGGCTGGACTACGAAGCAGACCTCATGGCGTCACAGGAGATGCGGGGTGACAGGATCCATTAATACCGCCCCGGTCATGCCGGCCTCAGTTTCTGAACATACAGGTCCGCATATTCCTCCATCTTTTTCCTTCTGTACTGCATCACCCAGCGTGGATGCGGCAGGGGTATGATCTCCTTGAAGAACCCATGCTTGTCGTTGAGCCTCTTGAACTGTTTGAAATTCTCCCCTTCACCCAGACAATAACAGACATCCGTAGTGGTCGCCATCGTATCCAGCTGCTGCCGGATACATTGCAGTATAAAGGGCTCCGATGTCCTTAGCAATTCCCTGTCGTCGTAGTAGTTGAGGTTCTTCCCATTCCAGGTAAATCCCAAAGGTGAAATAGCCGTAATGTAATAGTCGCCATAAAACCGCTCCACGCCACCATATGCACCGATCATAGCATAAATAAATTGCGAGGACAGTTCCGGCAGCCTCTTCAGGTCATTGGGGATGCCGCATTTCTCCTGGAGCCGGATAGGGTCTGTAAAAGGTACACCGGTGATCCCTCCTCCAAACCTGCCGGGATTGATCCCGAAGATAAAATGACGGGGACGTGTATCCGAATAGAATTTCTCATAAAAGCTCTTCGCCAGCCTCCATGCTGTGGCGTCGGTGAAAGGGTTCATGAGGACGATGCCCTCCGGCATGGAGAAGGAAGGGGACAACCCCTTGTAAAAGGAGAGGATCGCTGCCGCCTGTGTGGTGTTTTTTGTCAACATAGGTACGCTAAGGTAGTACCTGTTTTCTAAATAGATTGCTAAGGCCATTTTATTGCTGAGATACGAGTCTCATAACTTTTAAAAGTTATAATTTCTCTCCGAACCTCCAAACCAGCCGGATAGAGCCGGGATAATAAAGGCCTATGGTCTCAGCGGTGTCCCCCAGGTCAGCTGATGGCGCTGGTATTCATCAGTTGTCGCATTGTAAAGGTTCTCGGTGTGGGTATATTGATACCCTTTGTATCGCACTTCAGCAGCGGCAATAAACAGTAATTCTGGCAAGGGTCATACACGTTATGACCAGTATGCCCAACAGAGTGTGGCATGGAACTTCTTATAAGTTTGTTAATCCTAAGGCAAAAAAAATCCGCCTGGCGGCGGATGACAAAATTATTTTTGAAAATGATGATCTATTTGATCTTCAGGTCTTCTTTTATCTCATTAACAACCTCTACAGAATTAATCTCAAAAAATGAAGTTTCTTACGACCGGTAGGTCCGGGCCGAACTCAATGCTGTCCCCCGGCAAAATACTCCATCTCCTCCCCCAGGTCAAGAAAAGGACAACGCTTCGCCAGGTCCCTCGCCCTTTCCAGCTGATCCCGCAAAAACCGCTGATGCGCCTGCGTAGTCGGTTGAAACGGCTTGTGCCGCCGGGCAATGACGATCTTCTTCACTTCCTCCAGCACCGCCTGCGCCTCTTTGTCGATATAGTAACGGGTAAAATTCTCCAGCACGAACTGTGTAGCCGGATAATTGGGATGCACCATGTCGATGTCATAGAACCGATAGTCCCGCAGCACATCGATCACCAGCTCGTAAGCCGGAAAATACCACAGCCGGCTGAACTTATTCACCAGGTGATGCACCACCTCTATGAGCCGGGCCTTGCTGCGATTGTTCTCCACCACCCCATCCCTGATATGCCGGACAGGACTCACGGTGAAGATTATCTGTAAAAAAGGATTGAACTGGAACAGCCGGTAAAGACAGTTGTCCAGCCCCGCACTGATCTCCTCGATGGTCATCAGGTGCTTACGGAATATCTGCCCCGGCGCCCTGTGACAATTGGCCACCGGCATGCCACCCTCGCCAGGCCCTGGACGGCCTGGCCGAAACTGGTCTGGTGCATCCGCCACCAGCCGGTAAGAAAAAGAACTGCCGAGGGTCACGATCAGCCACTTCGCCTCTTTTAAAAAAGCATGCGCCCGCGCCATCGACTCGTTGATCCCCCTTAGCGCCTCCCCCTTATCCACATGCGAAAACTGGCTGTGATGCTGCCAGCTTTGCCATAGCTCATTAAAATATACCAGGTCCTCCTCTCCATAAGGGCGATTGTCGATATACGCCACCAGGCTCGACGCCACGCTGGCAGGGTCGAATAAGATACCGTTCGGATTCTGCAGCACATCGAATTTCCAGTCCCGCAGCGCATTCCCGATATGCTCGGTAAAACAGCTGCCCGTCAGCATGATCTTGTCCATATAGCCGATAGGATTGGGCAGCGCATCGATCTGTATAGGTAATTGAAACTCCATCAGGCAAATATTTCACCAGCCAGCCGCAGGGATGCAGCCAGCGCCGCATCATCCAGCTCATGCAAAAGGCCTTTATGATCAAAATAGGGTATCATAAGGGCCGTGTCCATATTCCCGACAAGATGATCCCCCGCCATCGGGCAGCCGCCAATACCCTTCAACGCACCGTCAAATCGCCTGCACCCGGCCTGTAGGGCGGCATCGATCTTCGCCTTCCAATGCGTGGGCGTGGAATGCAAATGCACCCCGATAGTATGATCCGGCAATTGACGGATTAAATAATCCGTCACCGAGAACACCTGCTGCGGCGTCGCCAGTCCCACGGTATCTGCCAGGGAAATGATCCGGATACCCAGCCGGGTCAGCGTCTCCACCCATTCAAAGACCACTTCCTCCGACCAGGGGTCGCCATATGGATTGCCAAAACCCATGGATATATAGACTACCAGCTGCTTGTCCTTTTTAACACAGAGTTCCTGTATCTCTTCCACCGTGGCCAGCGATCCCTCTATCGTCTTGTTGGCATTGCGCAGCTGAAAGGTCTCCGATACCGAAAAGGGGAATCCCAGGTAGCTTATCTGATCAAAGGCGGCCGCCTCTTCCGCCCCGCGAAAATTGGCGACGATGGCCAGCAGACGGGTACGCCGGCTGGCCGGATCATGCTTCCCCGGCGCGGCGATCAGATGGTTATCCAATCCTTCCAGCACTGCCGCCGTATCAGCCATTTGTGGTATTGCCCTGGCAGACACAAAACTTCCAAAATCCAGGGTGTCAAAACCCACCCGCAACAGGGAATTCAAATACTCTATCTTTTTTTCCGTGGGAATGATGGCATGCCAGCCCTGCATGGCGTCACGGGGACATTCCACCAGGGTCAGCTTATCAGGGGGTCGCATGTTCTTCATGTAACACAAATTTACTAAATTCCCTTTCTAAAGACATTTTCATGCCAGAGGACCAGCATCCACCCCATTCCAGCCTGGGCGACAAGTTCACCAACCTCATCGGTCTGGAACAGCTGGAAGATTTCCGGCTCTCCCATATCTTTTCGGAAGTGTTTAAAAAACATACGACGGAGGAGATGGAAGAACAGCTGATCACAGGCACCACCCGCCATACACCTGCTCTTTCGGAGCTGGAAGTAGGTTGGGCAAGACCCTGGCTCTTCGCCCGATTGTTGGGAGCTTCCGCCGTGCTGGCCTTTATCCTCTACGCCGGATTCGAAATGTTCAATAACCTGAACCTTATACCAGGGCTCATCTTCGTAGGATCTTTTGCCGTCCCCATCTCCACCCTGATCTTTTTCCTGGAGATGAATGCCCCCCGCAACATTTCCATCTTCAAAGTGATGCAGCTGCTGTTCGTGGGCGGCATCGCCTCGCTGATACTGGCCCTGATCTTCTTTAATAATTTCAACTTCTTCAGCACCTACCTGGGCGCTTCCGCCGCCGGCATCATCGAAGAGTCCGCCAAGCTCCTTATCGTCGCCTGGCTGATGGGAAGTCAGCAGCGCTATAAATGGATATTGAATGGGCTATTGCTCGGAGCTGCCGTGGGCACGGGATTCGCAGCCTTCGAGAGTGCAGGCTATGCTTTTCGTTATGTCCTGGATGGAGGCGTTACGGTGGGGGGAGAGATCATTTTGCTCCGGGGACTGCTCGCCCCCTTTATGCACATCGTCTGGACCGCCAATGCCGCCGCCGCATTGTGGATGGTCAAGGGTGACAAGCCTTTTCAATTGGAGATGCTGCAGGCGCCGGCCTTCTTACGCATCTTCCTCTCGATGGTCGTCATTCATATGCTTTGGAATGCGCCTTTCGGCCTGATAAGACTGCCCATCGTCCAGGACCTTAAGTTCGTCCTGCTGGGTATATTGGCCTGGATCATTTGCTTCCGTCTGGTGCAAAAGGGATTGCGGCAGCTGAATAAAGCACGGCAGGAACTGGCTTTGCCGACGCTTACGGAAGAGGCGACGATGCTTCCCCCGACCCCGCCGATGGCCTGATCCTACGGCTTCGTCCGGTGTTTCAACGCCTCATATAGTATGATCCCCGCCGCCACCGACACATTCAGCGAATCGAAATCACTGGCCATGGGAATGGAAAAGTGTTCATCCGCCGCCTTGCGTATATACGGTTGCACCCCCTTGTCCTCGCTTCCCATCACGATACAGCAGGGCTCTTCCAAAGACAGCTCAAAAACCTTCCGGGCGGCATTCATCTCGCTGGTGAATACCTTGATCCCATTGAGATGCAGACTATCCACCGCCTTGAGCAGGCTGTTCACCCGGCAGATATTGATACGTTCCAGCGCCCCTGCGGAGGACTTCATCGCCTCCTCGTTCAGGGCGCCTACCCCTTTGTCGGGAATGATGATCGCCTGGGCGCCGCAACAAAGAGCGCTCCGGGCTATGGCGCCGATATTACGCACATCGGTGACCCCATCCAGCATGACGAACAGGGGCGTCCGCCCCTCCGCCACCACGTGATCGATCACCTGCTGCAGATCGAGATACTGTACCAGCCCCGCATAGGCCAGCACACCCTGGTGATTGGCCCGGGTCATGGATGCCAGCTTCTCCACCGGCACCACCTGTATGGGTATATTATGCTCCCTGGCCAGCTGCCGTATCTCTGCAATGGCATCTCCCGACGTATTGCGTTGCAGCAATATCTTATCCACGGCCCTCCCTGATCGGATAGCCTCGATAAGGGGCTGTCTACCGATGATGAGGGATGATTGCTTCATTCAATAGTATTTTGACTTTCAGGATGGCGGCCACCGACATGGAATCCGTGATCTCCCCATTCATCACCATCCGGTAGGCTTCTTCAAAAGGCACTTTGCGGACTACCAGCTGCTCCGTCTCCTCCGGCTCGGGTTCCCGCTGCTCCAGCTGCCGCGCCAGGAACAGAAGGGCCTTCTCGTCGCTGACCGAGTTCGAAAGATGCATTTCCATGATAGGGGTCCATTCCTTTGCTACCAGGCCGGTCTCTTCCAATAGCTCCCGTTGCGCCGAAGCCACGGGCGCAACGGCAGGATCGCCCCCACCCTCGGGTATCTCCCAGCTGTATTGTTTCAATGGGAATCTGTATTGCCCTACCAGCCAGGTATTCAGCTCCTCATCCAGGGGCACGACGCCAATGGCCAGGGCCTTGAAATGGACCACGCCATAAATGCCCTTACCCCCGCTGGGATTGAGGACATCGAACTCTGTCACGCCAATCCATTTATTATCATAGACGGCCCGCTCAGAAAGTATGGTCCACGGATTTTTTTCCATAACAAACAAAAAACCCCCCGTCAGGGAGGTTTAATTATTGGTGTTTATGATTATTTTAGTCCGAAAGCCCTCTTAACCTTAGGCACATAGTCCAGCTTTTCCCAGGTGAAGAGCTCCACCTTCTTCTTCACTTCCTTACCATCAGGCGATACAAAGGTCTTCTCCACCGTCTCCGATTTGCGACCCATATGACCATAAGCAGCCGTTTCGCTATAGATGGGATTGCGGAGCTTCAGACGGGTCTCGATAAAGTAAGGACGCATGTCGAACAGCTCCATTACTTTCTTAGCTATCTGACCATCTGTCAGCTTTACCTTGGCCGTACCAAACGTGTTTACGTTGATGCTGGTAGGCTGCGCAACGCCAATGGCATAGGATACCTGTACCAGGATCTCGTCGGCAACTCCGGCAGCCACCAGGTTCTTGGCAATATGACGGGTTGCATACGCAGCGCTGCGGTCTACCTTGGAAGGGTCTTTTCCGCTGAAGGCGCCGCCACCATGCGCACCCTTGCCACCATAGGTGTCTACGATGATCTTTCTGCCGGTGAGGCCGGTATCGCCATGGGGACCGCCTATTACGAACTTACCGGTGGGATTGATATGATATTTGATCTGATCGTTGAACAAGCGGGCGTATTTCTTGTACTTGGCCTTTACACGGGGGATCAGGATCTCGATGATGTCTTTCTTGATCTTTGCCTGCATTCTGGCTTCCGTGTCAAAATCGTCGTGCTGCGTGGAAACCACGATGGCGTCGATACGGATGGGCTTGTTGTTGTCGTCGTATTCCAGGGTCACCTGGCTCTTGGCATCCGGACGGAGATACCTGATCTGCTTGTTCTCCCTTCTCAGGGCAGCCAGCTCAAGCAATATTTTGTGGGCCAGGTCCAGCGCCAGCGGCATATAATCCTCTGTCTCGTTGCTGGCATAGCCGAACATCATTCCCTGATCGCCTGCTCCCTGCTCCTCTTTCTTCTTCCTGTCGACACCCTGGTTGATGTCAGAAGATTGCTCGTGGATAGCAGAAAAGATACCGCAGCTATTGGCTTCGAACATATATTCGCTCTTGGTGTACCCGATCTTGCGGATAACGCCTCGGGCGATTTCCTGTACGTCCAGATAGGCTTTGGATTTTACTTCGCCGGCCAGCACTACCTGGCCGGTGGTAACCAGGGTTTCGCAGGCCACTTTTGATTGAGGGTCAAAAGCCAGGAAATTATCGATCAGCGCGTCGGATATCTGGTCGGCCACTTTATCGGGATGGCCCTCAGAGACGCTCTCAGAAGTGAATAAATAAGGCATGTCGTTTGAACGATTTAATAATAGTTATAATGGGTTTCGCTTACGCCCGCAAAGATAATGATTGGAACCTTTGGTCGGCCACGGCTAACATCGTTATTTAAGGTCAAATTATTGTACTGGCAGCACAGCTTATTTGCTGAGATCGGTATACAGCTGCAGGTAATCGCTCAGATCACTCTCGGCATTGAAGGATAATACTTTTTTGCCCCTGGTCTTTCCGAACTCCTCGACAAGCTTCTTGTCGACCTTTTCGGCGCCAAAGGTGATGGCATCCGCATAGGTAGCCCCGCCCCGGAACAGCGCCGTATTATTGGCTTCCTTATAGGGCTCGAGGTCCTTGTCCTTGATGTTGGTATGTATGTTGGCAAGCTTGAGGAAATCCGGACCCAGCTTCTCCTTGAAGGTGTTCTGACCGATGGTGAAAACACACTTGCTATGGGCAAATACCGGCTCCTTTTTATAGACAGTCTTGAGATACAGAGGAATAAGTCCCGTCATCCAGCCGCTGCAATGAATGACATCGGGAGGCCAGCCAAACTTTTTCACCGTCTCCAGCGCTCCTTTACAATAGAACACCGTCCGAAGACCATTGTCCTCGAACCACTTTTCCTGCTCATCATG
>DASZWE010000461.1:0-9722 GCA_035546735.1 Puia sp. | reverse complement strand
CCTGTTTATATCCGAGGACTGGATCGGCGTTTTTATGAAGCATAACCCCAACTTCCTGAAGATCGAACAGGCTCTGGAAGGAGAGGGTAGCATCGTCACCTGTCGTCTGGGACGTAGACAGCTGACCCTTTTTTCCGCTATCACCGGTCATTCCCGGCAGCCGGAGACGGATACCAGCAGGCTGCTGGAGATCCAGAACCATGCGCTTTGTCTGCTGGAACATTTTTTCTGCAGCCGTCACCGGAACCTGGCAGGCGTAAACGCTTCCACCGGCATCGATAACGAGGATGATCTGAGTCTGATCCGTGAAGTGGAGTCCTATATTTCGGAATATTACTGTTCGGATACTTTTACGGTGGATTCTATCCTAAAAAAGACCTATACCAGCTATCACAAGCTGAACTTCCTGTTCAAGTCGATACATGGTATGACCATCTCGGAATACATCCGTAATAAAAGGATCGAAAAATCGAGGGAGATGATCGCTGACAATGTCAAATCCATCAGTCAGATCGCGTATGAGATTGGCTATTCAAGCATCAGCAATTACATTCTTGCCTTTAAGAAGATCTACCGGATCACACCCGGGAAATATAAAAAGCAGATGGACAACCTCGCATAAATCCTTTGGCTTCCTGTCGGCCTATTGGCCGGACCCACAAGGTCCGGCTTTTTGTTACTCTTTTGGGAACGACAGCGTAAACGTCGTTCCCCGGCCTTCTTTACTCACGATGGACACGACGCCATTCAGCCGGTGAGTAAGGTCAAAGACGAACTTGTGACCCAGCTGGCTGCCGCTGCCTACTTCCAGCCCTATTCGGAAATACTCGATCTGTTTAGGGCTCATGCCTCTTCCCGTATCGCTGACGGTGATCAGCAGATGTGCACCCTCTTCATAAGCGCGAAGAACGATCTTCCCCCCGTCCGTATATTTATTGGCATTGTCGACCAGGTTGCGGATGATGGTGATGAGTATATGTGGATCGGAATATGTCTGGAGGTTCTCATCTGCCTCGAAGGAGAGGCTGTTCCCCTTCTGCTGCACCTGCTTCAGAAAGAAATCATATATTTCCTGCAAAAGAGGTTTCAGCCGGATCAGCCGCCGGCTTATGCTGAAATTATCCCGCTGGCTGGTGACCCACAGAAGAAAATCCTCTGAAAAATTATAGACATCCTGCGCTCCCTTCTTGATCCAGTACGTACGCTCTTTTATCTCCGTCCCGGAGTAGCTGGCGTGGTTGTCATGCAGATCACTGGACAGCATCGTGAGGAAGCGTAGGGGACTGCGCAGATCATGGATTACCAGTGAAATAAGCTTTTGCCGGAGATTGCCGCTCTGCAGCAGAGCCTGCTGGGATTCCTCTTCCCTTGCCTTTACCTCTTTGCGTTTTTCTCCCAGCTTCAACGACAGCTGGATCACCGCCACCATCAACACCAGCAATGTCAGCCCCGTCAGCAGCCAGAACCAGGCCGCCTGATAAAAATGAGGGACTACGATAAGCGGCCATTCGCGGTAAGAATAATTATCCTTGCCAAACCCGTTCACTTTACGTACCCTCAATGTATAATGACCCGGACTTAATCGACTCAGATCCAGGATGCCGTCCTCCGGTACATCCTTCCATTGTTCATCCAACCCCCTGACATTGTACTCCAGGTGGAGGTTGATCCTTTCCCCCAGGAAAGGGCAGGACAGGGTCACCAATAGACTGTTATAGCCGGCGCTCAGCTTTATGGAATCAGTCCTTCCCCAGGGTTGCCCATCGATGTCAATGGCGGCAATATCCACTCTTCCCCTGGGGAAATCCGAAGACAGGCTGTCCGTATGGAAGCAAACCATTCCCTTCATAGACAACAATGCGGCAAATCCCGCCTTGGTGAGTACGCCCGATGCGGAAAAGCCGCCGTTGAACTCATTGGTAAGCAATCCGTCCCGGCGTCCATAATAATAATAATACAGCCGGGTGCTTGTGGAGTCGAACCAGGCGTCGATGTCCGCCTTGGGTACTTTGAACAAGCCCTTATTACAAGGGATCCAGATATTTTCCTGTTTGTCCTCCAGGAAGCAGTGCGCTGTTATGAGGAATTCATTTTTGTCCATGGGCATCTGTCGGAAGCGACCATGCCGGTAATAAAAATATCCCTGCCCGTATGTCCCTATTAGTACAGCGCTGTCCTGGCATAGATAGATGGATCGTACATGTGCGCCATCGAGTTCCGGAACGGTCGTCAATGTTCCTTTATCCGGATCGTATTCCATCATTCCGGAGACATTCCCTATCCAGAGTCGATGCGGTCCCACCTGGCAGAGGGACTCATTGCTTCCTTCTAAAGGCAGCTGCCTGCCGGAGAAGAGGAGCCGGAAGCTGTTCCCGTCCAAACGCCAGAGCGAATGTTCCGTCAGACAATACAAATGCCCCTGCTCATCTTCCTTATAATCCACTACCGGGGCGTCCAGGGCGGGAAAGACCTTTATCACCTTCATATCAGGTGTCAGCAGACGGGGAAAATTATACGCAGCTCCCCATACCTCTTCCTTCCGGCTGATATAGATACATCTGTGCCATATATCCAGGTTGTCCTTCATCTTCCAGGACCTGCCGGTGGCATCAAATCCAAAATGGGTGGTAAGTATCGCCGAATCCCTGTACAATGCCAAAGGCCCGAAAGGATGGCCTTCCAGCTCTTTTCTTAATACAGGAGGGAAACCGCTGGGCTGAAAAGGACTCTTATGCAAATAATAAAACCCTTCTGTCCCGGTGGCGACCAGCAGCAGGTCCAGCGGCTCATTATATTCCACCGTGGAGATGTCCGCTATAAACCCCAGGTCCAGCAGGAACTGGCTTTTCAGGGTCCCGTTCCCGTCCGCCCGGAGACGATACAAACGACTACCTGCCAGCAGATGGTGGAAGTTACCTGAAGAAAAAATGCGCATGGGCTTATTCCCGGCTCCCGGTAGATCTTTCAGCAGCGGTCCCCCTATGGAGGATCTTCCGGCTATCTTCCTATCGCCTTCATATACCTCCATTACCGCTCCTTTTTTTAGCAGGTACAGCTTCCGGCCGGATAAAAGAAAACTGCTGCTCCCCGTTCCGGTCAGCTCTTGTAAGGAATGCCCATTGTAATAGTATAAGCTGTCGTGATAGACGAGATAAGTGCTGACAGAGTCCAGCGGATAAAAATTGTCATTATGATCGAAGAGGTCCTGAAAGATCAGCCTCCGTCTTTCGGAAGAAGCTCCCTGAGAGCTGTCCTTCAGGAAGCGGGTAAAATCGAACAGCTGGTTGCAGGCATTCAGGAGCCGGGGGCCTTTCCGGGTTGCCGTATTCACCGGGCTTAGCTGATGGCTGTTGTTACCGGGATAGCAGTAGAGGTTCTTATCGTCCGTTTGAAAATAGATATGTCCATTGCTGCTCTTACCCAGCAGCTGGACGTTGGATTCCATAACAGGCTTGTCGTTCGGATAAAATAGCTTGAAGGAGTACCCGTTCCAGCAGATCAATCCTACCTGGGATCCCAGCCATAAATATCCGTTATCGTCAAAAAGAAGATCGTTAATACTGTTTTGCGGTAATCCGTTTTCATCGGTAAAATGCCGGACAAAATATCCGTTGGAGACTTCGGGTTGTTGTCCGAGAGAAGGTGTTACAGATAAAAACACGACGGAAATCACCGAAAACAAAAAAGCCATTTTTATCATGCCTTAACCTTATTTCAAATCCTGTGATCCCGGGCAGGGTTGTTAAGGGTTAAAAATAGTCGAAATAAAACGATATAGCGTCAGCGGGTAGAAAAAAAACTTAAAAGGGTCCATTTGTCCTTATGAGGGGGCATTTTTAGCAAAATGAGTAAGGTAGGGCGGCAGGGGGGGGTAATTTTATAGGGAATAAATCTGTACTCTATGACTAAAATCTACATTTCCCAACGTACCATTGGTCCGCCACAGCCATTAGCCGGATATTCTTCCCCCGTTGTTTGGTCGGCCTGCGTAGTAAATTGGTAAAGAATGGAGAAATCGGTTTTTCACAGGCCATTTTCCATTTAAATCTTTTGTTATGCCCGTATCATTCGACTTAACAATGAATATCCTTACCTTTTTGGTATCGCTTGGGTTTGCCGCTTTTGCGGGTTTCCTTCTGCGCAGCAGACAGCTTGCCAAAAAGAACAGGGAGATCGCAGCTCTGGAGAGCGAGGTAGCGGAGATCAGCGCTGAGATACTCGAAGTGCAAAAAGAATACTGCCAGCTCCAGTCAAAGATGAAGGACACGAAAGACGTGCCTTCTCCTGTGGTATCTATCAAGCAGGTATCTTAAACTTTTTATACCTATGAGCACCACCATACCAGATATTTGATTTTTTTTATATAAGACCCAAAACCTATGTCAGATCCATTATCCTGGAAAGACAAGTTTCTTGCCTTTCTTGCGACAGCAGTTTTGCTGACAGCCGTTGCTAAAGCCAATAACGCCGATTTTTATTATTCTTATTCCCGGTACAGTCATATTTCCGGGATTTATCCGTTATATATCGATAAGGATACCGGGTGGCTCAGTCCGGAAGAAGAGCGGATTGCTTCGAAATACGTCCGGAGGGAGAAGAACAGTAGTCTGAGGATAGTTGTTCCTTTCTCCAGGGCCAGATACAAGATCCGTTTTTTCGATCAGAAAAAAGAATTCCTGTTCGAGATAGAGCATATCCGGGATTCCCTGTTGATCGTTGAAAAAGTGAATTTCCGTCATGCAGGCCTTTTCCAGTACGAGCTGTTCAAGGACAATATGCTGGTGGAAAAAAATTCTTTCATCATTAAAACCGACCCTTGAAATGACAAAAAAAAGAAAAGGCCAACGCTAAAATCCTATTCAATTAAAATCCAAATTCCATGCGAATCCTGACCAGCCTTGTATACAAGGTTACCCTATCTTCCATGATCCTGACCGCGCCCTCCCTAACGGGTAGTAGTAAGGATGATGCCGCTGAAAGGCCATTGGGGAAAGACCTGATGCTGCCCTATTACTCATCTTCCGTCATTAAGACGTTCGTCAACTATACTTCGCTGACCGCTTCTCCGTTGTATTCAGAATCCAGTGAGGCCATGCCGGTGGCTGATGTCCGACGTATCCATGTGGCTGCTTCCGTCAACCTTTCCAAGGTGTCTGTTGCCTCCAATGTGAGCATACGATCTACCGCGGTGAGCGCTGCCGCGAAAGCCAGTGCTGCCAGCGCCGCCAGGGCCCGCGAGCTCAAGGTAGTGATCAACCAGGCCGTACTGATGTACAGCTATATGGACCTTGAGAACGATGGCCTGAATGAACAGGCTTTCGAATATGCATGGAGGGGCTATCACAACCTGCTGAAGAAAGGACTTATCCGTAAGAAGAGCGTGCTTACCATCTGTGATTTCAGCCAGCCTTCCTTCAGCCAGCGTATGTATGTCATCGATGTTCGTCACAAAAAATTGCTGTATCGCACCTTTGTAGCGCACGGGCAGAATTCCGGCGAAGATTATGCTACTTCTTTTTCCAATGACCCCGACTCCTATAAAAGCAGCCTGGGTTTCTATATCACGAAAAGGACCTATATCGGACGCAATGGTCTTTCGCTCCGTATCAACGGTGTGGACACCGGGTACAATGACAATGCAGCCAAAAGGAATATTGTCCTGCACGGCTCCTCCTATGTCAACCCGCAATACATGTCGGATTTCGGCGCCATCGGCACCAGCCAGGGATGTCCAGCCATGCCAACCGGCATCAGCCCAAAGATCATTCGTACGGTGAAGAATGGCAGCTGTCTCTTTATCTATCATCCGACACAGGAATATCTGGAAGGATCTGTCGTTATAAATAATTATTAACCCCTATCCCCTAATACACCCTGTAGGCCGGTCTTATGACCGGTCTTTTTGATTTCGGCCTTTCGCTCATGAAATCCCGCTCCGTTCGTGTCCCTTAAAAAAGGACCAATTGTACTTTTGTTGAGGACACAGCTTCTGTTCGTAAGAGTATTCATTTAATGTTATATAAATGGTTCAAAAGAATTTACGTTCTTGTATTACTGATATAAATTAATTTCAACAGCGTAAACCTTCTTATGACCCACGATAGTAAAAAACGCTATTTGGGGAGCCTTTGTCAACCCCTCGACTCCTCCGAAGTATATGAAGTGTTTTGGGAAAAGCGCTTTTCCAAAGAGGACATAACTATTTCCCTAAGACCTTTGTCCCTTCTCACCGACGAGCCTTTGCTCCGGGCGCTGGCTGTTCTCGAGCTGCCGGAAAGAACAGAGATCGCAGAGACGCTTTTCAAGACAAAAAAGGACGAACTGACCATGCTGGCCTTATCGGACTTCGGACAGTCCTTTCTGGGGATGATCGATGATCAGCCGGCATTCCTGGCCACTGTCCATCGTATGCAGCAGCATATCCTGGGAAATTCCTATCCCGCCCTCTCCGGAGACCATAGGTTCAGTCTGGAGCGTCTGCCTGTCATCGATGGCTTCCCATCCGATGTCTATGCTTTTGTCATATGGCAGAGCTGTACCGACTGTTTGCTGGAATTTCCGGAGGTGGGTAGGCTGATCACGGCCCTGGATATTTTTCGCCCATCCGAAAAACAATACTGCCGGGCTGCGGGCTTCAGACCTTTGATTCGAACGCGTGGGTCAGATCTGGAAGAGCTGTACTGCCGCTGATCAGTATCTTCACTCTTGTACCTCTCCCTTTCTCGCTCCGGATAACAAGGGTTCCCCGGATGATCTTCAGCAGGTCCTTGATGATGAGATAGCCCAGGCCATTGCCCTTGCGTCTGTCGACATTGGCGGAAGAAATGATAAAGTGGTCTGCCATGATATTGTTGATCTGCTCCTGCGTCATGCCGACCCCGGTGTCCTCGATGATAAGAGCGATCCCTTCCGGAGCCGGTTCACTGCTGACCACAATATGTCCCTCGGAGGTGAAATTGATCCCATTGAGCACAAGATTGTACAATACGATCTTTACGGGTTCGATGAACTGGTATAGGGGCAGCTGTTCATTCACCTGGTTGATCAGCCGTATCTGCTTTTGCTTGGCCATGGAATTAAAAAGGCCGAACAGCTGACGGACCAGCAAATGAAGATTGAAGCTTTCCTTTAACAGTCTTCTGTCCTCATTCCTGTATTTGATCCAATTGAGAATATTCGTGGAAAGAAGCTCCAGCTCCTTTGAAGTGTTCATGATCTCGGTAATGGTTTCCCGTTGCAGCTCCTCCGGCAGCTCGCTTTTCTTCTCGATAAGGCTTTTGCCCGCCAGGTGCAGGAATTTCAATGGCGTCACCAGGTCGTGACTGATGATGGAGATCAGCCGGGTCTTGATAAGGTCTGTTCTTTCCAGCTCCTCATTCTTTTGTTTCAGCTCCTTCGTCTTGGCAGCGATCTGCAGCTCCAGCCGGTACTGTCTTGCCTTGAACTGACGGGTCCGCAAGCGTACGATCGATGCGATAAGACCCGTAAGGCAACAGAGACAGAGGAGCCATGCCCATGGTTGCTGATACCAGTGTGATGCAATGCTGAAGGAGGACTCAGCCACGGCGTAATTGTTTTTTCCAAAACCATTGATCTTTCTTACATGCAGCACATACTCGCCCGGGGGGAGGTTGCTGAAGCGCAGGCTGGGATTATGCTGTATGTCCAGTAGCTGCCAGTCCTTCAGATAAGGTTCCAGCTTGTATTCGATGTAAATGTTCTCCCTATCGACCCAGGCGGGGAAACCCAGCGAGAAGCTAAGCTCCCTGGTATTGGAGGGCAGATCGGGTCTCAGCAGGGATGTCATATCCATCTTTTTTCCATCCGCCGTAAAAGCGTCGATATAGATGGAGCCTTCCGGCAGCTGCGTCACGGGCCTGTTGGGGTCCACCCAGACAAGACCGTCCATAGATGGAAAGGATGCGGTGGTGTCATTCAGCATCAGCGCACAGGGGGTACATCCTCCATTGAGCTCGGTGATGTCCATGCCATCATTCTTTCCATAGTAATGGTAATACAGTATGGGATCGCCTTTTTCAAAGGCATTTATCATTTCCGAAGGTCTTGACCTGAACAACCCCTTGTTGCAGCTGATCCAGCAGAACCCCAGCTTGTCGGGGATAAAACAGTGTGCATACAGGAGATAATTGCTCTTATCTATGGGAATAGGTTTTAGGACCCCATTCTTCCAGATATAGATACCTTTTCCATGGGTACCGATAAAAAGATAGCCCTCATGCTGCCACAACGCGCGGACACAGATGCCTGGAGAATGGAACAAGGTATCCAGACGGTGGCTGCGCAGATCGAAGGATAGGAGCCCATTGCAGCATCCGATGGCCAGAACGCCCGGACTAATCTCTACCATGGCAAAAGGTACATTGCTGTTGACATCGGCCTGGGGCCACCGATAGAGATAGCTGACATTTTCCTCTCCTATCACGCCGATGCCGATGGCATTGGCAGTATAGATATTGCTGTCTATGCGGATAAATCCATCCGTGATGGAACCTTTCCCGGCGTAGATCATGTGGGTTTTCCGGCTGCGATAATCATAGGAATAGATGCTATCCCCATTGCTATACCACAGGGCGCTGTCCCTATCTTTATATATGTAATTGTTGAAGAGAGTCCGTATGGGAAGCATGCCGGGCGGGGGAGGAGCGCCTCCCAGTACGTCGCCATTATTGGTAAGAATGGCTCCGCCGGGCAGGGCCAGCTGGCTATAGGTGGAAGTAACTCCGTTGGAAGGAAGATGGTCTGCCTTTACAGGACGTATTTTATTCTTTCTCACTATGATGATCCCTTTGGAGTTCGTACCCAGGAACAGGATACCATTCTTTTCGTCGTATTCGGCAAAGGCCAGAACGGCATCCAAAGGCACCGCGTCGCAGATCAGTCGCCCCGTCAGCTGCCCACCCGCATAGGACAGCAGCCATGCGTTATGTCCTGCTATCAGGATAGGGTGTTTCATGCTGCCGGTCCAGAACAGCTGCCCTTCTTCCTTCAGCTTCCAATTCACCGGCTGCCGGGTAAAAGAATCCATGTCCAGCAGATAGAACTTTTGCTGCGGAGTGAATACAAAAAGGTGGTCATCCAGGTAAAAGACCCTGGAGCCGGGTTCCAGGGCTGTCATGGGGACGGGTTCCCGTCTGCCGACCTTGTAGTCATAGATAGTATCCTTATGAAAAAGAATGATACGGTCTTCGTTCACGGGGATCAGGGTCTCCTCCAAAAAGCTGAACCCGAAATGAGAGGGGGGCTGGTCAGCCGACTGACGGAACATTTTCCCCGATGCCGCAAGCCCTACCAGCTTGAAGGCGGAGGGACGGGCATCCAGCTTCACCTGACCCAGGAATTGCAGGCGGTTTTGCATGACAAAAAAGATATTCCCCGTCTCGTCGGAGGTGTAGATCCGGCCCGACTGGTTCTTAAAAAGGAACAGCATCCGCTCGGAAATGATCTCGGGAGTATTGGCCTTGGAAAAGGTGTAAAAATCCATCCCATTGTAGCGGGTGACTCCTGCCTCGGTGGCTATCCAAAGAAAGCCGGTGGTCTCATCCCATTGCAATCCCTTGATGCCATTGGAAGGCAGCCCGTTGTCGGTGGTAAACCGCTCGATCCGGTAGCCAATTCCGGGATAGTTTTCCTGGGCTGGTCCGGTCAGACATTTCCCTAAAAAGAAGGAAAGTAGCAGGAGGCTGCGCAGTGACATACCCCAA
>DASZWE010000460.1:0-5243 GCA_035546735.1 Puia sp. | reverse complement strand
ATGGGTTGTACCCATACAACAATACTCAGCAATTCGCGCACTTATTACGCCATGGCCTGCGAGGGCATGTTCTTTCCGAAGGTGAGCAGGCTGAACGCCGCCCGGGTGCCTTCGTATGCCTTGTGGTATCAGGGGATATGGGCCTGTCTGCTGGTGTTGTCCGGGACCTTCGATCAGATCACGGATATGCTGATCTTTGCCGCCTTTATTTATTATGGCGCTACGACCCTGGGTGTTTTTATCTTACGGAAAAAGATGCCGGACGCTCCGCGGCCCTATAAGGTATGGGGATACCCGGTGGTGCCGGCTTTGTTCATATTATTCTGTCTGCTGCTGATCGGGAATACGATCCTGACGCGGCCAAGAGAGGCGGCCATCGGGCTGACCTTGATATTGCTGGGCATTCCCTTCTACTGGTGGTTTACGAAGCGGCGGGCGTAAAGAAGTAAGGAGCTTTAGTAATTACGATGACAATAGTCCCACCAGTGAAGGTCGAGGGTGGTTTCTGTCCTGCGATCCCAGGTGCCTTTTTTATAGAGTTTTTGCAGGCGGAATGCATTGGGAGAAATCTCTTCGAACGTGATCAGGTTCACGATGCGGGTATAGAGGGGTTCATCCTGCAATTTTAGATATTCCAAAAAGTATTTGGGCTCATCTGTAATAGCTCCAAAGATGCTTAACATAGACTTATCCTTATAGCGGGTAAGATACTGTCAAAATAATGCCTTTCCGGCAGTCCGGGCAGGCATTCTGCTTTTTTTAAGTGGATAGCCTTACTACTCCGTGCGTAAACTCTTCACTGGGTTTGCGGTGGCGGCCTTGATGGTGGTATAGCCAACGGTGAGCCATGCTATGCATAGCGCCGATGCGATGGTAGCTATAAAAAATCCTGCTCCCAGGACGATACGATAGGCGTATTGCTGCAGCCATTGATGCATGAAGTACCAGGCGAAGGGAGCGGCAATGAGGAAGGCAATGGTGATAAGCAATGCAAATTCCCTTGAGAGCATCATTACAATATGTGGGACGGGAGCGCCCAGGTCCTTGCGTATCCCAATCTCTTTCCTGCGTTGTATTGCCATGAATGATACCAGACCCAGCAAGCCCAGACAGGAAATAAAGATGGCGATACCTGAAAATATTTTGTAGAGAAGGGACAGCTGGTTCTCCTGACTGTAAAATTTGGCAATGTCCTGATCCAGGAAAGAATATTCAAAGACGAAGTCAGGAAAATTCTTGTTCCATATCTTTTCCATGGCGGTGATGACGCTTTTTGCCTGCTTCAAGTCGATCCTGATATTTGTCGTTGAGTAGCTGTTCTTCTCGGTGGTCATGGCGATGGGATGGATGGGATCGCGAAGGGAATTGGCATGAAAGTCCTTCACGACGCCTACGACGGGTCGTGTTCTTCCGGCAATATTCATGGGCCGGCCGATGATGTCTTTTGGATCCTTGATGCCCAGCTTCCTTACTGTAGCTTCGTTGACGACAAATTCACGCATGGTGTCGGACGGGTAATATTTTCTCCCTGCGACGATCTGCATATCGTACAAATTAAAAAAGCTGGTGTCGGCAGGCTTCATGACGATGACCAGGTCGGCAGTGATGCCGGTGTTGGCAGGAAGACGCAAATCGGTGGCCCATTGCTCACCTGCGGGTCTGAAGGTGCTCATGCTCACATTTAACACACCGGGGACCCTGTATAGCTCGTTCTTTAAAACATCGAGCCTGGTAAGACCGAGACTATCATTGGGAAAGCTGGCAGTGATAATCGCGTCTTTTCTAAAGCCGAGATCTGCATTCCGGAAGTAATCCATTTGCGAGGCCACTACCAGTGTGCCTATGATGAGGGCCTGTGCAATAACGAATTGAAAGACAACGAGACCTCTTCTAAAGAGCACCCCTTTGCTGCTGTCCACACTTATGGCGCTCTTCAATACGATGGCGGGTCTGAAGCCGGACAATATCAGGGCGGGATAAAAGCCGGAGAGGAAGGCCACGAGGAGCAGGGCGCCGAGCATGAAGAGGATCATGCTGCCGGTGTACAGTATGGAGGACGACAAATGAATGTCGAGAAGATTGTTGAGAAAGGGAATGCAAACCATGACGAGCAACAATGAAGCAAGCAATGCGAGCAGGCTGGTAAGCGTCGTTTCGCCCAGGAACTGCAGGATGAGATTGATACGGCCGCTGCCCAGCACTTTACGCACGCCAACCTCACGGGCACGATTAATGGCCTGGGCGGTGGTGAGGTTGATAAAATTTACACAGGCAATGACGAGGAGGAACAGGCCGATGAGGCTTAATGAGACAAGCAGGTCCTTGCCAAACGTGTGGCCCGTGAAATTCCCCATGCGCGCGTCATAATGGATATCACTCAGTGACTGCAGTTCAAGATTATAGCCAGGGTTGATGGGCTTGATATGTTTGTCGGTGAAGGCGGACAGGAGGGCGTTGAGCTGCGTGGGAGACTGATCGGGTCGGAGCTGGATGAAGCAGTAGTTATTGTCATCGATATTAGCCCAGTTGTTCACGTCGATAAAATTCTTTAAGGTCGTGTAAGGCAGAAGGGCTTTGATGGGGAAATCGGTATTAACGGGCGGGTTATCGAGAATGCCGGTGACTTTGACATCGAGACCGTCCATCTTGAGCCTGCGGCCCCTGGCTATCTTCCAGTCGCCAAAGTACTTTGACGCCATGTCTTTTGTCAGCAGGACGGTCTTGGGTTCCGTGAGAGCGGTCCTGCTATCGCCCTGCACAAGCGGAAAATTGAACATGCGGAGGAAGCTGGGTTCTGCGAAGAAGCAGCCGGTGGGTTCCTTGAACTTCCCGGGCGCCCCGTTGCCGGTGGTGGGTATGGAGACCTGGACCTGATTGTCGGATTGGATGGCGGCGGCCCCGGCCAGCTGAGGAAGATCGGTGCGAATGGCGGAGGTAACGGGAATGGGAACGCCGGTCCTGTATTCCTTGTTTACGGCGGCCCTGCCGACCCGTACGACACGATATATGTTGTCCTTGTTGGGGTGAAAGTTATCAAAGCTTTTTTCGTACCGGATGACGAGAAATATCAGCAGAAAGGCGGTGAATCCTACGATCAATCCGGCGATGTTGATGATGGAGTTGGTTTTGTGCCGGGCGAGGTTCCGGATGGCTGTTCTGAGATAGGTCTTGAACATGAGCAGTATTTTCCATGAGGGGAGCCAATAGGGTGCCAGCTGTCCAGCTGATTCATATTCATGTTTTTAGGCTTGTGACGGGCGGGTATTCTGTGCGATAATGATACAGTGATTGTCCGGTGGGCGCGGAGATAGATCTGGAAAACAAAGAAAGGGCAACCAGCATACACACAAGCGTTTTCATACAATTTCGTTTGGCTGGCTGCCCTAAATAATTAAGCCATATCATCATGCACTGACGAGACTACAGGAGGAAACCCAATCCAACCTGGAAGACCTGGTTCTTGTAAGCAGGTGTGGAAGAGGTGCCGTCGCCGTTGTTATTTTTAAAGTCGATGGTATAGCGGCCGTAGAGGAACAGGTTATCACCTAAGTTTACGTCCAGGCCGAGGACACCTCCAAAGATATTTTTTGTGAAATTGCTGTTGTCGTTATCCACCGTCTGCTGATACGATACACTTCCGGACTTGAATGTGGTGTTCGTTTTCAGGAGATAGGAATATTGCGGGCCGGCAACGATGCCCAATTCATTTGAGAGATTGATCCGGAGGAGCAGGGGGATATCCAGGAAATTGGACACGCGGCGATAGTCGTAATCTCCGGCCAGGCCTGTTCCCGAGGCCCTGTAGCCCTTTTGAGAAAATAATACTTCGGGCTGAAGGGCGATCACTTTTCCCAGGGGGAGCAGGATCACTGCTCCTCCATTGAATGCGTACAAGGGTGTCGATGAAATGCTGCTCTGATCGCTTGATTTCACCATGGTGGCAATGCTCAGGCCTCCTTTGAAGCCAATATGAGGTTCCAGGCGAGCATCTTCGTGAGCATCCCTGTTAGAGTCCTGGGAGAAGGCATTATATGAAATGGTCAGTGTCAGTAAGGTGGCAGTGGTAATGCATTTTAAAAGCATAGGGATTGTTTTTTAACAGATCAATCCAGGAGGGGACTTGTTACCTCCCTATGCTGAGATTTTTTTCTCATTTATGTGTAAGAAAATCAACGAATTAGAAGGCTGGTGGCTATTGGAGATGTCCTGGTCGTGAAGCTGCTTATTGGAAGGACCATCTTTCCCTGCCTATCTCTTTTTTGGCGGGCAGCTCCCCGGAATTGATGTCGGGCGGCTCGACGCCCATCAGATGCTTTACAAAGAAGTTCCTTTTCTTTATTCTTCCATAGGAGCCGCCGTCGCTGTGGTCCATGCCTGGTACGGCGAGAAAATCGAAATCTTTTCCGGCGCGGATGAGGGCGTCCGCCACCCGGTAGGTGGATTCGGGAGGAACGTTGGTGTCCGCCTCGCCGACGATAAGGAATAAATTGCCCTGGAGCCGGGCGGCATTGGTGACATTGGATTGCTGTTCGTATTGGGGGCCCACGGGATAGCCCATCCACTGTTCATTCCACCATTGCTTGTCCACGCGATTGTCATGGCAGCCGCAGGCGGCTACACAGGCTTTGTAGAATTCGGGGTGAAAGAGCAGGGCTGCCACGGAGTTCTGTCCTCCCGCGGAGGTGCCGTAGATGCCAACCCGCTCCGTATCCACATAGGGATATTTTTTGGCCAGGGCTTTGATCCATAGGATCCGGTCGGGGAAGCCGGCGTCGGCAAGGTTTTGCCAGCATACGTCGTGAAAGGCCTTACTCCTGTTGGCCGTGCCCATGCCATCGATCATCACGACGATGAATCCCAGCTCTGCGAGGCTCTGCATTTCGCTGTAGGGGACAAAGGATTTGGGAACAAAGGAATCGTGCGGACCGGCATAGATGTTCTCCAGCACGGGGTACTTTTTTGCCGGGTCGAAGTCGGATGGACGGCTGACGATCCCCCATATATCGGTGACGCCGTCCCTGCCTTTTGCCACGAAGACTTCGGGCGGTGAGACGCCAATGGTCCTGTAATAAGACAGATCTGTTTGCTCGAGGAGCGCTATCTCCCTGCCATCCGCGCTGCGACGTAGTTTGGTAACGGGCGGGACATTGACCTGTGAATAGGTGTCGATGAAGTATTTTCCATCGGGGGAGAAGGTGATGTTGTGATTGCCTTTGTCGGGCGTAAGGGAAACGAGGTTGCTG
>DASZWE010000459.1:0-6637 GCA_035546735.1 Puia sp. | reverse complement strand
TTCCTTTACAACGTAGATGGATTTGCTGAAGTGAGCGTCGCTGAACTGTTTGCGGTACACCACGTCACCAGCGTCATTCTTGATGATCAGCCAGAATTTTTCGGCTGTAGGGTTCTCGAATCCTACGTGGAAAACAACCTGGTTTTCGCTGGAACCTACATATTGAACGGAAACCTGACCGTCCTTGGGGCCGGCGTTCTTATTACCATCATTAGCAAGAGATGTCAGGGGATTGCTTACGGTGAATACTACAGCTACTACAACGGCTGCCAGGGTCTTTACTACATAATTGCTTTTCATAACTTATCTTTTTTTTATCTTTTACTTAAACTTTGGGTGCGGCAAGCAATTCTGTGATTGACGATGTAAAAGTAGTATGGGACGGGAGGGTGTACAAGCCTTCTTTTTCATGATCCTATTACGCTCATCGCGGGGGGTGTCTTCCGAAACCCTTGTGTGACAGGGGCTTTAACAAAATTTTGATATGACGACCAAGCCAAAAAAATGCTTATTTTCATTATATGAAGAAACTACTGCTTTCCCTAGCCGCCGGATTTTTCTTTCTGGCGGCCTTTGGCCAGGACAACCCGTTATGGATGCGCTATCCCGCCATTTCCCCCGATGGGCAAACCATTCTCTTCAGCTACAAAGGCGATATTTATAAAGTGTCGTCTGCGGGTGGTACGGCCGTGCCGCTGACCATCAGCGAGTCATATGAGTTTGCTCCCGTGTGGTCGCACGATGGAAAATATATTGCGTTTGCATCGGACCGGTATGGCAACTTCGACGTTTTTGTAATGCCGGCTGCGGGTGGCGAAGCGCGGCGGCTCACCTTTTACTCGGGAGGGGAGGAACCTACCAGTTTTACAGCAGACGATAAGCAGATCATCTTTACGGCCCAGCGGCAGGACCTTGTCACCGACGCTCAATTCCCGGTCAATGTCATGAACGAGCTGTATACCGTGCCCGTGGCCGGAGGGAAGGTAGCCCAGCTGCTGCCCATACCCGCCCGGGAAGCCACCGTCAATACCGCCGGCGACAAGCTGCTGTATGACGATCAGAAAGGGTATGAGAGCGAATGGCGCAAGCACCATACATCCTCTATCGCCCGTGACATCTGGGTATATGATATGAAGTCGGCGAAATACACCCGTCTGACACAATTCAAGGGTGAGGATCGTAACCCCGTATGGGACGCCAATGGCAATGACTTTTATTATCTCAGCGAGCAGGACGGCAGCTTCAATGTCTATAAGTCATCTCTGCAGAACCCTTCCTCTTCCACGGCCCTGACACATTATAGCAAACATCCCGTGCGGTTCTTATCACGGGCCAATGACAACACCTTATGCTTTGGCTTCGACGGGGAGATCTATACACAAAAGCCATCCGGCCAGCCGCAGAAGGTTTCTGTCAGGATCGCGGAAGATGGCCGGTATGTCCTGGAAAAAGTGCTGCCTGTCAATGGCGGACTGACGGAAATGAAATTGTCACCCAATGGGAAGGAGATAGCTTTTGTATTCCGCGGTGAGATCTTTGTCACCAGCGTCACGGGTGGCATTACCAAGCGGATCACGAATACGCCCTGGCAGGAACGTAGCGTCAGCTTTAGTCCCGATGGACGCAGCCTGGTATACGCCGCGGAAAAGAACAGCAACTGGAATATCTATAAGGTGTCTATTATCCGTAAGGAGGAGCCCTATTTTTATGCCTCCACCGTGCTGAAGGAAGAACCCGTCATTGCAACATCCGCGGAGGAATTTCAGCCCGCCTGGTCACCGGATGGGAAAGAAGTAGCTTACCTGGAGGATCGCGTGACGCTCAAAGTGGTCAACCTCGCCAGCAAGCAGTCGAGGACGATACTTCCTGCGGATAAGAATTATTCCTATGCCGACGGGGATCAATATTATCAATGGTCGCCCGATGGGAAATGGTTCCTGGTAATGTTTGGCGCGCCGGAGCGGGTAATGGCTCCTGAAGTAGGGTTGGTGGCTGCCGACGGCAAATCACCCGTGATTAACCTGACCCTCAGCGGCTATGATGATTTTGGCCCCAAATGGTGTATGGGCGGAAAGCTATTTATCTGGGGCTCCGATAGGAACGGCACGCGTCAACAGGCCGGCAATCCTGCATCGGCGGATGTATTCGGCATGTTCTTTACAAAGGAGGCTTTTGACAGATTCAAGCTCTCGAAAGAGGAGCTGGCTCTTTTGAAGGAACAAGAAGAAAAGAAAGACAAGGATAAGAAGGAGGCGGAAGAAAAGAAGGAGGGCAAAAGGAACGATAAAAAGAAAGACAGCGCCGAAAAGAAAAAGGATTCGCCCATTAAGATCGACTGGGACAATCTGACGGAGCGCAAGCTCAAGCTGACCACGCATACTTCCGATGCCAGCGACTGGCTCCTGTCCAAGGACGGCGAAAAATTATACTATCTCACCCAGTTCGAGAAAGGATATGATCTCTGGGTGACGGAACTGCGTACGAAAGAAACCAAATTGTTCCATAAGCTGGGCGCCCGCTATGCCGGTATGGAATTATCCGAGGATGGCAAGTCCATCTTTGTGCTGGCGGAAGGCCGTATCACCAAGATAGATGCGGAGAGCGGCAAGCCGGAGCCCGTGGCCATCAATGGGGAGATGGTGTTGAAGGATGCGGATGAGAAGGCGTATATCTTCGACCATGCCTGGCGCCAGATGAAAGAGAAATATTATGTAGTGAATATGAATGGCGTGGACTGGGATTTTTATTACACCGCCTATAAAAAGTTCCTTCCTTATATCAACAATGATTATGACTTTGCGGAGATGCTGAGCGAGATGCTGGGTGAGCTCAACGTATCTCATACGGGCTGCTATTATTTTGGCGGCAGAAGGCCCGGCGGCGACCAGACGGCTGCGTTGGGCATATTCTATGACTACGCTTACAAAGGTGCGGGATTGAAGATCTCGGAAGTGGTCGATGGCGGTCCGTTAGACAAATCCTCCTCTAAGATCGTTCCCGGCACTATCCTGGAAAAGATCGACGGAGAGGCCATTACCGACAGCATGGACCATTACAGCCTGTTGAACCGGCAGGTGGGCAAGCTTACTTTATTATCCCTTTATAATCCTGCGACGAACACCCGCTGGGAGGAGACGACAAAACCCATTTCATTGGGAGAGGAGGAAGAGCTGCTGTACCAGCGTTGGGTGCGGCTTCGCCGCAAGGAGACGGACTCTCTCTCCAAGGGTAAGATAGGATATATCCATGTGCGGGCCATGGACGATGAAAGCATGCGTACCGTATTTGAAGAGGCATTGGGCCGTAACATCGGCAAGGAGGCATTGATCATCGACACCCGATTCAACGGAGGTGGCAATATCCACGAACAGCTGTCGGATTTTCTCAATGGCAAGAAATACTTCGATATCATCCCGCATGGACAGTATGTAGGTTCCGAGCCCTATGACAAATGGGTAAAGCCATCCATTGTCATCATTGGGGAGGCCAATTATTCCGACGCGCATCTTTTCCCTGCCGCCTATAAATTGAAGAACGTGGGCAAGACCCTTGGTATGCCTGTTCCCGGCACCGGCACCTTTGTCTGGTGGGAAAGGCAGATCGACCCGGGGCTGGTCTTTGGCATGCCCATGGGAGGATGGCGTACGCCCGAAGGTTATTTCGAGGAAGGGCATCAGCTGGAACCTGACATTCCTGTACGTAATGAGCCGGATGTGTTATCTGCCGGTCATGATCAGCAGATCGAGGCGGCCGTTAAGGAGCTGTTGAAGAAATAGACGAACTGCTGTACGGCCAGTGGGTGTTGGTCGAAGAACAGGGTGGGTTCCACCAGCTCCAGCTCCATCAGGGTAAAGACGCCCCGACGGATGACGCCATCTACGCGTGCATAGAGCAGGCTGGGCCCACCCGATGCCGACCCGTCGAATCCAGCCGACTCGCCGATGAAAGGTACTGCCTTGTCGAGGATGGCCGTTGCCTGTCGTATGATGTCCGATGCCGGCTGGGTTGGGAGACTGATACCCCCGTATCGTTCCTGTACTCTGAAATCATCTGCCCTGGCCGTCTTTTTTACTGCGTGACTGTATTGCTGACCAAAGAAGAGCAGGGAGTATTCACCCTCCTTCTTCACTTCTTCCATGAATTCCTGGATGATGTATCTGTCTGTTCTTAGGAGTTCATGTAATCGTGGGTTGTCTGCTGTCACCGTGTCCGGCCGGGTGACCCATGTGTTATAGGCGGTGGCCGAGATACAGGGTTTGATCACGGCGCGTTGCCAGCCTGTGGTCCGGAAGATGCTGTCCAGGTCGGGCTGGCTGTCCTTGTCCAGGAATTGGGTTGGCGGCAGGGGTACGCCCCGCTGTTGCAGCGCTGACAGGTAGCTTTTGTCCATATTCCATTCCAGTATGTTTGCGGGATTGAATAGAGAAAGGCCCAGCTTTTTGAGCCGGTGCAGCCAGGTTCGGAATGCCGCCGGGTGCAGGTGATAGTTCCAGGTGCTGCGGATGATCACCGCCCGGTATTTTGTCCAGTCGATGGCCGCATCATCCCAGGGAGCTGCCTCGACCGTATAGCCGACGGCCGTCAGGGCTGTCGCCAGCTGGACATCGTCTTCTGCCAGTGCGGGGAAGGGCCGGCAGGTAGCAAAGGCTATCAGTTTATTCGCAGCCACAGACAAGAGGGTTGGATGATATAGGACCTTTTTCCGTCTCATAGCCGTCGTACTTCCACCATTCCAGACCGCCCAGCATTTCTTTTACAGCAAATCCCAGGCTGGCCAGCTTCATGGAACCTTTGGTGGAGGCGTTGCATCCTATGCCATCGCAGTAGACCACCATCATTTTATCTTTTGGAAGGAAGGCCGTCGTCTCCAGGTTCATCAGCCGGTGGGGTATATTGATGGCGCCGGGAACATGCTCGCGGGCAAAGCTTTCGGTGCTGCGGGCGTCGATGACGAGGAAGTCGTCGACACCGTTGCGCATATCGGTGTATACGTCGGAAGCTTCTGTCTCGTAGGAGAGCTTGTGTAGGAAGTAGGCGAGGGTAGACTCGCTCCCCTGTGGCAGGTATTGGGTAACCCGTCCCCGGGTGTTGAAATAGGTGCTGGTGCTGTTTAATGTTGTCATGCTACAAAGATATTTGTAATTTGGTACTATGTTTTGGTCCAATTTGTGTAAATATTATAGTACCAATCATGAGCAGGAGTTCCCGGCAGATATCGCTGCCTTTTATACGCATCGACAGGAAGGGCATGCGTCCCGTATATGAGCAGCTGTATGAAGGTATGCGTGAGGCCATATTGAATGGGCGGTTGCAGCCGAATGACAGGTTGCCTGCTACCCGATTGATCGCGGAGGAGCTGGGGGTGTCGCGCAATATTGTGGTGATCGCGTTTGAGCAGCTGTTGATGGAGGGGTATATACGGAGCAGGGCCGGGGCGGGGAGTTTTGTCGAGGCCATGGAGGCTACTCCGCCCGCTCCGCGGGCTGGCCGCCGGCCCTTGCCGGGCCGGCCGGTCGAAGGGGAGTTCGCGCGCAGGTTGGGTCAGGTGGTGTTACAACGAAATATAGAAAAGGAAGAGACGGCTCCCTTCCAAACTTCTCAGCCCGCCTTTGACGCCTTTCCTTTTGCCATATGGAGCAGGCTGGCGGGGAAAGTTTACCGGTATTTGGACTTTCAGCATCTGGGATATGAGGATGCCGCCGGGCATCTTCCCTTACGGGAAGCCATAGCCGACCATCTCCGGGTCAACAGGGGCGTGCAATGCGATGCAAGCCGTATCCTCATTGTAAATGGGACACAGCAGGCTCTTTTTCTGGCAGCGCAGCTGCTGTTACAGCCGGGCGACCGTTTTTGGATCGACGATCCAGGATACGTCAATGCCCGGTCCGCCTTTTTGCTGCATGGGGGTGTGGCATGTCCTATACCGGTGACTGGCGAAGGCACGGACATCGACTATGCGTGTCGGCATTATCCAAATGCGCGGCTGGCCTACCTGACGCCTTCCCACCAGTATCCTCTGGGTGGCACCCTGCCGCTGGCCCAGCGGTTAAAGCTGCTGGCATGGGCGCGCGAACACGGGCTATGGATCATCGAAGATGATTATGACAGCGAGCTGCGCTATCACGGCAAGCCCATTCCTTCCCTGCAGGGGCTGGATATGCATGGGAATGTCATTTATATCGGTACGTTCAGCAAAGTTCTCTTTCCCGCCTTGCGGGTGGCCTATATGGTGCTGCCGGACGCCGCGTCATTTCAGGCTTTCCGATCGTTAAAGGCGCTGAATGACCGGCAATCGCCCCTAGTGGATCAGCTGATACTCACGGACTTTATAAAGGAAGGTTATTTCCACCGGCACCTGCGAAAGATGCGATCCATCTATAGCGCGCGGCTCGAATGTCTGCTGGAGGAGCTGGAGACACATCTCACGGAATACCTGTCTTTTACCGACCCTGCCGCGGGAATGCATCTGGCCGCCTTTTTTAAAAAGCCTGTCGATGAGGACAGGCTGTTGGAGGCAGCTGCGGATAAGGGGCTGATATTGCTGAGCCTGCGGGAATATACCATCGGCGTCTGTCAACGTCCCGGCATACTGCTGGGGTATTCTTCTTTCCCGGAGGACAGGATCCGTAGGGCCGTG
>DASZWE010000458.1:0-22059 GCA_035546735.1 Puia sp. | reverse complement strand
CAGCCGGGTAGCTTTTACGGGTAAATCCAATATTCTGGAGCTGGCTTGCGGCACGGGAATCGTAACGAAGCACCTGGTAAGTCATTTGTCTGCCAGCGATGAATTGACAGCTACGGATATCAATGCCGATATGCTAACTGTCGCCCAGGAGAAAATAGCTGCGCACAATGTTTGCTGGGATACGGTCGATATGGCTGCCATTCCCTATGCGGATGATCTGTTCGATACGGTGGTTTGCCAGTTTGGGCTGATGTTCGCCATGGACAAGGACGGCGTTGTCGCTGAAATACGGCGGGTGCTGAAAAATGGCGGTAAGCTGCTGTTCAATGTTTGGGCGCCTATTGCAGACAATCCGGTATTTAGGATCTTCGATACCCTGACATCCCAATTTTTCCCTACTGTACCGTCGAGGTCTGAGGCCGGTCCGTTCTCCATGGCTGATGAAAGCTCCGGATTATCTCTTTTGGAGCGGGCGGGTTTTAGGGATTGCAGGGTCGAATCCGTGTCTGTAACCGGGGTTTGCGATACGGCTGGGGATGCTGCGAGCGGGTTTACTATCGGAAGTCCTCTTTATAATTTTATCAGGAAAGATCCGTCTGTGGTGGAGCGGTTTCGGGGTGCGCTGGAGGAAGCTTTTGTTTTGGGATTAGGTAATCATCCTGTTCGATCGCCACTCAGGGCTTTGGTGTTCAGCGCGGAGAAATAATTATTATTTTTACTTCTGAAATGAATAAGGAACCTGTTATTAATTATATCCGGGATACGTTGTTGTCGGCCCATGTGTCGGTGTCAAGACAGGTGTTGGAGGAGATTGTGGAGCATTTTGAGCCTACGAGCTTTTCAAGGCATGACTTTTTCGTAGTGGTGGGGAAGGTGAATACTCATCACTTCTTTATGACGGAAGGTTTTATGCGGGCGTATACATACAATCCTGAAGGGGAAGAGGTGACGACGGATTTTTTCAATTGCAACAGGCCTGTTTTTGAGCCCAACTCCTTTATCACGCAGACAAAATCCCTGGAGAATATCCAGGCCATCACCCAATGCGAGGGTTTTCTGGTGTCGTTCGAAAAGTCCAACGAGCTGTTCCATACTATTCCGGCATATCGCGAATTCGGGCGTATGATGCTTCTAAATGATTTTGCGGGTCATAAAAAGAGGGCGCTGACGCTGATCACTCAAACGGCTGAAGAGAGGTATGCCGGGCTGATCGATACCAACAGGGAGATCTTTCAATATGCGCAATTGAAGCATATCGCGTCTTATCTTGGGATCACGGATTCATCTCTTAGCCGGATAAGGAAGGAGTTTTCGAGAAGATCATAACCTGCTGAATATGGGTTCGATGACAAATGAAAAGTTATAGTCGGCGTAATGGAGCCGGTATTTTTCCATCGGCAGCGCGCCCCAGCTATTGATGCAGCCCAGTCCCATCTGTACTTTGTCGATGCACATATTGGTATAATCCACTTTCGGGACCTGCGCACCATGCCGTTGATGCTTTTCCATTCCGTCGTCGAGGGATTCGATGGAATAGTGAAGCGCCGACATCGACAATGCGGTATCGCCATAGAATTTAAGTCCTGTGCCGCCCCTGTTGGTTTGTTCCCACCAGCGCACGCCTGTCTTTGTGCCCGTCTCCTGCGGGCGTATATAGGGATAGAATTGCTCGTCCACCGTCTGTGAGAATTCGCCTATGAACGAGGCATCGTTCCTGTCGATGTAGTTCTCGAAGGGGCCTTTTCCGTAATACCTGATGCGATCCGCCTGTGCCGGCATCCGGCATTGCATGCCAAACCGGAACATATCCGGCACGGTTGCCGACCTGTCCGCCTGCATTTGTTGCGTCACCCTGATCTTACCGTTGTCGTCTATCTGGTAGGAAAGCAGGAGTTTAGCGGATACAGAAGGGAGCTCATACCTGGCATGCACGGTGACCATGCCGTTGTCCATGCCTTTGTCCAGCGATAGCAGCTTTATTTCAGGGTGTTTCCATACGGCGTACTTCTGCTGGAGGCCGGCGCCAAAATCATTGTCTGTCGGCGCCCGCCAGAAATTAGGGGTCAGCTCACTATGATCTTCGAGCATGGGTCTGCCATCCGCATCCAGGCGGCAGAGGAATCCATCCTCTCTATTGAATTCGATATGGATGCGGTCGTTCTTAATGATGAGGAAATTCCTGTCGCTGTCGTCAATGATCAGGGGGCCTGTCACAGCGCCTTTGTCATCCGGTGCTGTCTGCTCCCATTTGCTGTAGGTATAAGGTGATATTGTCAGCTGTTGCCGGGCGACTGTGTACCCGGCGGGCAGGATGGATTCGGCGTTCTTCAATTTGAACCGGACATTCAGCAGCACCTCCGCCTTGTCCGGGATGCCGGCGAGGCTATAATCCAGGTGAATGGTTTTCGTTGTTTGTGGCTGGATATCGAGCGCAGGGATGATACCGGACTGCACGGCCCGGCCGTTGACCAATATCTCCCATGCTGCATAGTAGTTTTTCAGGTCTTTGAAAAAGTTCTCGTTGTACACTTTCAGCTGGCCGCCCGCCAGGTCTTCCGGGCTGATCCAGATGGACTGGTAATAGTAGCCCACCTCGTGCATATGGGGGTTGAGGACCCTGTCCGGCCCGATGAGGCCGTTGTCCAGGAAGTTCTTATCGGAGGCGTCGTATGGATTGAAGTCACCTCCGTAGGCATAATATTGTACGCCATTGGCGTCCTTTTCCCGCAGGGACTGATCGACGAAATCCCAGATAAAGCCGCCCTGATATTTCGGGTATTTGCGTATAAGTTCCCAATATTCTTTGAATCCGCCTTCGGAATTGCCCATGGCGTGGGCGTATTCGCATTGGATCAGGGGCTTATTGCCCTGTCCCTCGCTGTATTGTGCGCATTGTTCGTAGGGCAGGTACATGGGGCAATAAATATCGGTGAAGTCATTCAGGCCCGCCCGCTCATATTGAACAGGGCGGGAAGGGTCTTCCTGTTTGATCCACCGGTAGCAATTTTCGAAATTCGGTCCGAAGCCTGCTTCGTTGCCCATGGACCAGATGATGACTGCCGGATGGTTGAAATTCCGCTGGATATTGCGTTGATTGCGTTCGAGATGCGCTTTTGCAAAAAGCGGGTTCTTTGCGAGCGTCTTGTCTCCATAGCCCATGCCGTGGGACTCGAGGTTGGCTTCGGCGACCATATAGATGCCATACTTATCGCAGAGGTCATACCACAGGTTGTTATCGGGGTAATGGCAGGTACGTACCGCGTTGATATTGTTTTCCTTCATGATCCTGATGTCCTGCAGCATGCGATCGGGGGAAAGGTAATAGCCGCGGTCCGGGTCCATTTCATGCCGATTGACACCTTTTATCAATATGGCCTTGCCGTTGACAAGGAGCTGTCCATTCTTAATTTCCACTTTTCGAAATCCAACTTTCACGGGAATGACTTCCAGCGTCGTCCCTTTGTCCTGCAGGGTTGTGATGAGCGTGTAAAGATGGGGCGTTTCGGCCGTCCACTTTTCCGGGTCGCTGACATGGATCGATACCTTTCTCTCGCCGGCGCCCCTGACTTCCGCGCTGCCGGCTACCGCGCCTTTTTCATCCAGCAGCCGGAACGTCGCATTGCCACCGCCCTGGATATTGACGGCCACCTGGAGGTCGGCGTCTTTATATTGTGCATCCAGTTCGGGGTTTATGCGAATGTCTGCGATATGTTGTTTGTTGCGGGCATACAGGTAGCAGTCTCTTCCCACGCCGGAGAGACGCCAGAAATCCTGGTCCTCCAGGTAGGAGCCGTCACACCAGCGGAAGACCTGGAATGCAAAAAGGTTCATGCTGCCGGGACGGAGGTATTTCGTCACGTCGAACTCTGCCTCCATTTTGCTGTCTTCGCTGTATCCCACGAACTGGCCATTCACCCACAGGTACATATTGGAAGTGACGGAGCCGAAATGGGCTATGATGTCTTTGCTTTTCCAGCCGGCAGGGACAAAGATCTCTTTCCTGTACGATCCGACGTGGTTATTGACGGAGGGCACGATGGGAGGATTGTTGGCGAACTGGTTGCTCCAGGGATAGTGAATATTGGTGTAGAGCGGATCGCCGAATCCATTCACCTCCCAGATCCCCGGTACGGGAAGGGATGTCCAGCCTTTGTCGTTAAAGTCTGTTTTGAAAAAATCGGTGGGGCGCATATCCGCGTCCGTTACCCAATTGAATTTCCAGCGGCCATCGAGCGTGGCGTAGTTTGACGAACGGTCTTTAACGCCTGCCAGGGCCTTATCATTATTCTCATAGGCGAAGAAATCCGTGTGCATGGGCAGTCTGTCGATCTCGTTGATATTGGGGTCCAGCCATTCGTTCCTTTGGGCCCGGGAGGAAAGCGGGAGGGCGGCGATGGCGAGCGTCAGTGCTGCAAGGGTATTCAAAAATTTATTCATATATACAGTATGGTTGGATCGTGCTAATAGAACGCACGGGGCAAATATAGCGGGTAAATGGAGAACAGGTGCAGGGAATTTGAGAAGGCATTTTCCATGAATTTGAAGGTATTTATTACTTTTGCTTAGAATAGTCAGAAGTTTTGTCATTTTTTGGTTGCCCCATTAAGCCTGTCCCACCTGATTGCGCAATGCCATTTTTTGAAAATATACCGGAAAGAGATCATAGTGCAGGTGCGAGCGATGAGCAACTGCTTCAGCAAATGGCCGGAGGAGACCGGGAGGCGTTTACAGCGTTGTATGAACGATACTGGGAAGGCATGTTTGGGACGGCCGCGCGGGCATTACGGGGAGAAAAGGAAGCGGCGGACGTGGTGCAGGATGTTTTTCTTTCTTTATGGAACCGGCGGAAGGAGCTGATCATTCAGGGCTCGCTGGCGGCATACCTGCATACGAGCGTCCGTTATAAGTGCACTCATTATATCGAGAAGAACATTACCCGCCGCGACTATCTTGTTCAGTTGGCGGAGGCGGCCGCCAGCGTCGTCACCCCCAACGCGGAGATCAATTTGCAGTTAAAGGAATTACAGGAGGCCATCAACAGAACGGTGGCCAGCATGCCGCCGAAGATGCAGCAAGTTTACCGTTTGAGCCATAACGAGCACCTGAGCTTTAAAGAGATCGCCGAGCAGCTGTGCATATCCGTCGAGACTGTCAGGAAGCATATCCAGCATGCCTTGCAGCTCATCCGGAAGAACATTGAACCTTACACTTTCCTTCTCATAGCCTCGCTGGTATTCTACCCGGCGTAAAAAAACTTTCCTTCCTTTTACCCAATCCGGGGCTTTCACCGTACTATATCAGTAAGCACGCATTTTTTCCCATGGATATCCGGCAAATTAAAGAGCTATTGCAAAGGTACCAGGCAGGATCCTGCACAGCATCAGAGAAGGAGCTGATCGAAGGCTGGTATGAGCGATTGATCGATACCGGCGAGATGCACCGGGATGAAGGGCAGCGAGACGCATGGCAGGAGTTAATAAAAGCCCGGATAATGCGGCAAATAGATGTTCCGGAGACGAAGAAGGTATTTTTTTTCAAACCGCTGGTGAAATGGTGGGCGGCTGCATCGGTGATCGCGGTGCTGGGTGTCTTAAGCTATTGGGCGCTGTCCCGGAAGGCGACCCGTATTGCGCCGGTGGCTAAAGTACAAAAGACCGACGTGGCAGCTCCGTCATCCAACAAGGCGACGGTCACGCTTGCGAACGGGCAGCAACTATTTTTAGACGGCGCCGGCAATGGCGCATTGGCTGTGGAGGGAAATGTGAAGGTGGTGAAGCTGGCCAACGGCGAAATCGCTTATCAGCAGGGGGCTGGCAGTGCGTCTGCTACGGAAATGGTTTACAATACTTTATCAAATCCAAGGGGCAGTCAGGTGATCCGAGTCGTTCTGGCTGACGGCACGAAGGTATGGCTGAATGCCGCGTCGTCCCTCCGTTACCCTGTTTCTTTCATCGGGAAGGGACGGGCGGTCTCGATAACGGGGGAAGCCTATTTTGAAATAGCGGATGATGCGTCCAGGCCATTTGTTGTGCGTAGCGGCGCCATGGATGTCCGGGTGCTCGGTACTCACTTCAATATAAATGCTTTTGGGGACAATGGCGACGACATTCGCGTGACGTTGCTGGAAGGATCGATAAGGATCAACAGCGGTGACGGGACGGCCCTGGTAAAGCCGGGACAGCAGGCAGTAGTGACAAAAGACATAAGGGTGAGGAACGACGTGGACCTGGACCAGGTGATGGCCTGGAAGAACGGTTATTTTCAATTTGACAATGCGGGTCTTAAAAGCGTGTTGCAGGAGGTGTCGCGCTGGTATGATGTGGATGTGATCTATGAAGGGTACAACCGGCCGAGGCAGTTTGTGGGGGAAATACAAAGGGATCTGAGCTTATCTGAAATACTTAAACTCCTGGAAAAAAATAAAGTGCGTTTTAAGATAGAAGGGAAGAAGCTCATGGTAATTCCCGACTGATATCGAACGAAATTTTCGAATGGACTGAAATGAAAACAGGAAAGTGTTGACGCCACCTTCCTGCTGATAGTTTTAGTTAATCGAAAATGTATCAATCCTGGCGGATCAACAATTTTTTTAACCAAAACCGAAACGAAGTTATGTTTTTTAAAGCCAACCACCAAGAGCGTGGGCTTGTCGAAGGATCACCGGTATTTATTTCGCAGAGGCCGGCGTGTCGAAGGACGAGCCGTCGCACCCATGGCAGCATAATTTTTCTTGCGATGAAAATGACAACTATTCTGGTGCTTTCTGCCTGCCTGACTGCCAGTGCAAATGGAGTTGCACAGAAGGTAACATTGTCCGAGAGCCATGTAAGGATTCAGAAGGTGTTCAGAGAGATCAGGAAACAGACCGGCTATGTATTTTTTTACGATGCCGGCGTCCTGCAGGAGGCAAAACCTGTAAGCATCACCGTAAAAGATGCCTCTGTCGAGGAGGTTTTACGGCAGATCTTCCGCGGGCAGCCGCTGGATTTTTCCATCGAACGCAAATCGGTCACCATCGTTCAAAAGGAAATAAGGGAAAAACCTGTCGAGGCGGCCATCCCGGACCAGCCGTCGAATACGATCACCGGAACGGTAAAAGACGAGAAGGGCAATCCGCTGGCCGGGGTATCGGTGATGCTTAGCGGGACCAGCAAGGGTACGACCACGGGGGCGACGGGCAGCTTTACCATCGAGGCCGACCCCGGCCAGGTGCTGGAGTTCTCCTTCGTTGGTTTCCAGAAGAAAAGCGTAAGGATCGGGCAGGGGAATATTCTCGACGTGGTCATGGCAATAGACATACGGATGTCCAATGAAGTGGTCATCGTGGGATATGGGACGACCAGGAAACGGGATCTCACGGGGGCGGTGTCCGTTATCAGCAATAAGGCAACGGAGAATGTGCCCGCTATGCGTGCCGATCAACTATTGCAGGGGCAGGCGGCCGGTGTGCAGATAACCTCGGTGAGCGGGGCTCCCGGCTCGGGCACTACGATCAGGATAAGAGGGGGAAATTCCATTTCCGCCAGCAATGAGCCGCTCTATGTGATCGATGGTCTGATCGGGGCGGATATTACCCAGATCAACCCGCAGGACATTGCCTCCATTACTATTTTGAAGGATGCATCGGCGACGGCCATTTACGGAGCGAGGGGGGCCAACGGGGTTATTCTGATCACTACCAAGTCCGGCAAAATAGGTCAGGACGTCATTCGGCTGGAAGCCTATGCGGGCATTCAGCAGGTGCCTAAGCTAATACCTATGATGAACGGGAAGCAGTACGCCGAACTTGCCAATGCCTCTTCGCTGGACAATGGCGGGCCGGTATTATATGATCCGGATACGGTAGGGGCAGGCACCAACTGGCAAAAAGAAATCACCAAAACGGCTCCTATCCAAAGCTATACGGTAAGCGCTTCGGGGGGGAAACAGGATTTTTCCTATTTCCTGTCAGGGGGTATGATGAACCAGGATGGCGTCATTATCAATTCGGGATATAAGCGCTACCAGTTCCGGGCAAATGTAAGCGCCCATCTAAAAAAGAATGTAAAGGCCGGCATTCTTTTAAATGTCGTTAAATCCACCACCAATAACAATACGATCTTACTGGGCGGGCGTGATTATGCAAATTCTGCTTTAGCCTATAGCCCGATAGCGCCGGTGTACAATCCGGACGGCAGCTTCTCCAGCAGGAAGCCCAATGACCCGCAGATATACGATAACCCGGTGGCCCAGGGTTTATTACCCATCAATGAGACCGATGTTACGGATGTCCTGGGAAATGCTTTCGTAGAGTGGACGCTGGTGAAAGGGCTGGTATTCAAGTCGACGTTCGGCTCCAATATGGACCTTAACAAATTGAGCACGTATAATCCCAGCACATTGCCGACTGTCGCTGCCGGTGGTATCGGGGGGGCTGCCAGTATTGCTTCCACCAATTTACTGATGTGGCTGAACGAAAATACGCTGACCTGGGATAAGACCATCCATAAGGACCATCACCTGAACCTGGTAATGGGCACTTCCTATCAAACCAGCACTACGGAAGGGCTCAACGCCAATGCCAGTAATTATTCCACCGACCTGTACACCTATAATAACCTGGGCGCCACCGCGCAGAGTACTTTCCGGATCGGGTCCGGCTATTCACAGCTGAATATCATGTCTTTTCTGGCACGGCTTAATTACAGCTATGCCGATAAATATCTCCTTACTTTTTCGGGCAGGTCGGACGGCTCTTCGAATTTTGCCGAAAATAAGAAGCGTGCGTTCTTCCCTTCGGCGGCCATTGCATGGAATATGAGCAATGAACGTTTTATGGAGGGCGTGAATGCGTTCAGTAACCTTAAATTACGGGCCAGCTATGGGATCAATGGCAACCAGGCCATCGCTCCCTATTCTTCCCTGGCTTCGCTGTCTACGGCATCCAACTACCTGATCGGAGGAGCCAATGTTCTGGGTTATACCACGGCCCGGGTAGCTAATAATAATTTGAAATGGGAAACTACCGGTCAGCTGGATGTCGGTCTCGAATTCGGGTTATGGCAGGGGAGGATCAATGTGACCGCCGACTATTACAATAAAAAAACCAAGGACCTGCTGTTGGACCAGGCGATACCTTCGCAAACCGGCTTTACCACCAAAACGGGCAATATTGGTTCCGTATCCAATAGGGGATATGAGCTGACCATCAATTCCACCAATATTTCCGGTAAAGATTTCCGGTGGGAGACTTCGTTTAATATATCCGCCAATAAGAACAAGGTGCTCGATCTGGGTGGCGCCACGGGCATCGATCTGACCAAGAGTGGGTTTGGGAGCTACCAGGTCATCAGCCGGCTGATCGTCGGCCAGCCCGTGGGTATTTTCTGGGGGGCCACTTATATGGGTACCCAAAAAACGGATAAAGTTCCTGCCGGCAGCGTCAATCCCAAGGCTACGACAAGGCCGGGCGATATTCTGTATAAGGATTTCGATGGCGATGGTAAATTAACTATTGCAGATTATGGCATTACAGGCTATTCCATGCCGAAATTCTTTGGGGGCATCGGAAACAGCTTTAGCTATAAGGGGTTGTCATTGTATGTCTTTTTCCAGTATTCGTATGGGAACAAGGTGATGAATATCGGAGATATGTTCTACAGTTCGTCCGATCCGAGGACCAATCAGTACGCGAAAATGGCGGGCCGGTGGACGGCGAGCAATCCCCATTCGAATATCCCGGGTATCAATTCGCTGGATTATATCCCGTCCTCCAGGTGGGTGTACGATGGTTCCTTCCTCCGTCTGAAGACGCTGACCTTATCGTATGATCTCACCGGAAAAAGTTTGCATGCCGGCTGGATACAAAAATTGAGCGTATATGTCAGCGGCACCAATTTGTTGCTGTGGACGAAGTATCCCTATTACGATCCGGAGACCAATTACTTCGGACAGAATTCTACGTTAATGGGTTTCGATTTTACCAATTACCCGCAGAACAGGACGGTGGTCCTGGGAGTCAATCTGGCGCTTTAGCCAGGGATGTCCGGGGAGTAATTTTTTTAACGCAATCAGTAAAGCAATGAAAAACAACATAGTTTTCGCTATAGCCGTCGTCATGGCCGTCCTTGGCAGTTCGTGCAAGAAGCAGCTGGAGGAAGTGCCAAAGAATTTTCTAACGCCCGACCAGTTCTTTCAATCCGACCAGGATGCCATACAGGGCGTGAATGGCGCCTACACCTGTCTGATCCGTCAGGGGCCGATATATATGTATCAGCAATTCCTGTGGCAATTTCTCGATGAGGCCTGCGATGCCCTCCGGCTGCCCAATTCTCCGGCCGTGACGCTGAGCGTGGCGCCCTGGTCCTATGCCAACAATTTTTGGTCGGGCTATTACAAGGGTATTTATACGACCAGCCAGATCATCGACAAAGTGCCAAGGTCGGGGAGCAGCGTCCTGAAGGACAGATCGGTGGGGGAGGCCCGATTTTTAAGGGCGCTGTTTTACTATTATGCCACCTGTACTTTTGGAGATGTGCCGCTGGTGACGGAGCGGAATTATTCGGATCTTGCGACGGCGTCATCGCTGGCCAGGACGTCTGCCGACAGTGTGCGCGCGTTCATGATCGACGATCTTCTGAAGGCCATTGCGGTGTTGCCGGATACTTATAGCAGCGGGTCGGATAAGGGCCGCGCGACGAAGGGGGCTGCTCAAACGCTGCTGGTAAAAACCTATTTATGGCGGAAAGACTGGGCGAAAGCGGAGCAGGTGGCGCAGGATATCGAGGCCTCGCATACGTATAAGCTATTGCCCGAGTATGCGGATGTCTTTAAAGAGAATAATGAATTCAACCAGGAGTCGATATTTGAAATAAATTTCGAGCCCAATTTATTGCCCAGCTTCCAGGCCGACTATTATGAGCCTAATAATACGGTGGGGGTAGCGCCGTTCTCCACGAATGTATGGTTTAGGATCTACGTTCCTTTCCAATCGTTGGCCAACAGTTTCGAGCCGGGCGACAAGCGAAAAGATGTGGAGATAGCTACCGGGTATAATGGCCAGGCATTTACTCCGGATGTCACTAACAGGGTGTCTTTATGGTTCGGGCCTAAATGGTGGCGTCTGAGCGCTACGCGGAAGAATAGCGGTCTGGATATATATCATTTCCGATATGCGGATGTATTGCTGATGCTGGCGGAGGCCGCCAATGAGCTGGGTCATACCAGTATCGCCGAGGATGCCATCAATGAAGTACGCGAGCGGGCGGGCCTGCCCGACCTGTCGGGGCTGAGCAAGGACGATTTCAGGACGGCGTTGCAGAAGGAGCGTGGCGTGGAGCTTTGCGGGGAAGGGCATCTCAGGTTCGATCTTGTGAGATGGGGTATCTGGTATGAGGCAACAAAAGCCGCTGCATTGCCCGAAGAGCCTGTACTGGCCAATTCGCTGCAGCCGTATATGGATTTGTTGCCCATACCGCAGGCTGAGATCTCCCTTAATCCGCACCTGACGCAAAACCCGGGCTGGCAATAGCCCATTAAAATCCGAAATGATGAACTTCAGGATATTCCTATGCGTCTGCCTGTTCGGCTGGTGTCTACCGGCAGGGGCGCAAAACCCGGGCTTTACCGATGCGGCTTCCTTTGGCTTTTCACCCGATGCGACGGGCCTTGAAAATGTAGCGGCACTGCAAAAAGCGGTTGACCAAACGGGAACCATCGTGGTCAGCAGGCCTGGAATTTACAAGGTGGCCGGCACCATCTTTATCGGGAGCAATACTACGCTTGCATTTGGCAACGGCGTGCTGCTTAAAAAGGTCGACGAGGCCGGGGCTTTTTCGCAGGTGCTGCTGAACAGGGGCGCTCTTACAAGGACATACGACGAGCACATCGTCATCAAGGGTTTGCGGCTGCGTGTAAACGGCGTCGACAAAGTATTCGACCGGGTCTTCGGCCTGCGCGGGCAGATCGCATTTTTTTATGTGAAGGACCTGACGATTGAAGGGTTCCGGTGCGACGATATTATGACCGCGCAGTTTGGCATACATGTATGCACTTTCCAGGATCTCGTCATCCGCGACGTGGTGCTGAAGGGCGGCAAGGACGGCATTCACCTGGGGCGTGGGAGGCGGTTTACCATCTCCCATGCGGTTTTTGAAACCATCGACGATGCGATTGCGCTGAATGGGCATGATTATGCTACTTCCAATCCCGAGATGGGATGGATCGAGGACGGTCTGATATCCGACTGTCATGACCTCGCGGGTAATCAGCGCCTGGTGGGTTATTTCTGCCGCATCCTGGCAGGGGGGTGGACGGACTGGAAAAAGAACATGCAGGTGCAGAATGCGGATGCGGTGGTGTCCCATGGGAGGATCTACCGGGTGAACGGGAAGCCGGATGGCAGGGTCTATACATCGCTGACCGCTCCTTCACATGCCAGTGGAACGGAAGAGCTGGACGGCATTCCCTGGGTCATGATGCAGGCGGGCAATGAGCATGTGGCGGGGGTAAGGAATGTAACGTTCAGGGATATCTACCTGGAAAAGCCAAGGCCGGGTTTTTCGATACATTTCGACAACGACAGGTTCAGCCGTAGCTATTATCCGGGGGCGGAAGTGCCTTTGCAAAAGCAACTGGTCTTCGACGGAGTCAGGGTGCTGCATGACGGCGAGCGCAGCTTTTTGTCGGTGGCCACGCCTATCGATGCGATTACCATATGCCATTCCAGCTTCCGAAAGGGCGGAATAACGTTTACGTCCAATGGGGCCATGCAGGATTATCTGCCTACCCATATCGATCTGTTGGGGAATGTTTTCAATGATACGACGCGTATGACCTTGCTGGAAAATACCGTACCCGGCAAGGTTATTTACCTGAAGGCCACGGGCGACATAGCCACGAGCAGCGGTTTCGTTGCCGGGGTCGACTCCGGTGGTGGGAAGTTGAACATAGATGGCGATCTGCCGGGATTAGGGGATGAGAGGCCGCCTTCGACAGGTGTTGTGATGTCGTCGCATGCGCCGCAGGAGACGGATGCCCGGCTGCATGCCGTGGGCAGGCGCTGGGGCTTTTACCAGGCTGCCGATACCACCAAAAAGAAACGGGTGCTGATGATCGGCGACTCCATTTTGGGGGGATACTGGGAAGCTGTTTCGGATGCATTGAAAGACAGCGTGTCCGTCGACTGTTGGATAACGCCCCTACATGAGGGCGACCCTGCCCTGTTCCAGGAGCTGCCACAAATAGCGGCTCATGGCCCTTATGACGTCATTCATTTCAATATCGGGCTGCATGGATGGCAAAAAGGACGGGTAGATGAGTCCAGGTATGCGTCCATTATGCAGCGGTATATCGATGTGCTGAAGGCGGGTTCGCCGCGGAGCCGACTGATATGGGCCAGTACCACGCCTGTGACGGTGAAGTATCTTCCTGCGGAGCTGAATGAAGCCATCAATCCTATCATCGTGCGGCGGAATAAAATTGCTGGTACGGTAATGAAGAGGAACCGCGTAGCTATCGACGATCTGTATGGGCTGATGGTTAAAAACCTTGGGATGGCCAGGGGCGATATGTTCCATTGGAAGCGGGAAGGCGTTGAACTGGAAGCCGGGGCTGTGCTTGCCTGCATTCGGAGGGCTCTTTTGGAGGGTGCTATGGCAAAAGGCATTGCCGACCGGCAGCGTCTGGCATGGTGGCATGATGCTAAATTCGGCCTGTTCATCCACTGGGGCGTCTATTCTCTTTGGGCGGGCGTTTACAACGGGCATGAGCAGGCGCACGGCGGGGCCGAGTGGATCATGAACCGCAGCAAGATCCCGGTAGCTACTTACCGGCAAAAAGCCAGGGAGTTCAACCCGGTGCGCTATGACCCGGACGCCTGGGTGAGAATGGCGAGGGATGCCGGCATGAAGTATATCGTGATCACTGCCAAGCACCACGATGGTTTTGCGCTCTTCGACAGCAAGGCCAGCGGATGGGATGTGGTGGACGCCACTGCCTGGGGCAAGGATCTGTTGCAACCTTTGGCCGCCGCCTGTCATAAATACGGCATGCCATTGGGCTTTTATTATTCCCAGGCGCAGGATTGGAATAATCCGGGTGGCGCCGCCAGCCGTAAACTGATGAGCGAAGGCTGGCTCAATCCCGACTCTGCCAGGATCAACGCTTATACGAAGGAGCATCACGGGCATTGGGACCCCGCGCAAGAAAAAGCAACGTTCAATGAGTACATAGACAGCGTGGCTGTTCCGCAGGTGCGGGAACTGCTGTCCCATTATGGGCCGGTGGCGGTATTATGGTGGGATACGCCTGTGGGCATGACGGATGAGGCCGCCTTGAAATTACAAAAGCTGCTGGCGTTGCAGCCTGGTATCATAACGAACGACCGTCTGAAATCTCCGGATTTCCCGGGTGATACGAGAACGCCCGAACAACAGATACCCGACCAGCAGTCGATGGCGGGGCAGAACTGGGAGACCTGTATGACGATGAACAATACCTGGGGATACCGCGCATCGGACAGCAACTGGAAGTCGACCCAAACATTAGTACGCAATTTGATCGATGTCACATCGAAAGGAGGGAATTACCTGCTGAATGTCGGCCCGAGACCGGACGGTGCGTTCCCCGAGGCCAGTATCGAGCGGCTGAAGGAGATCGGCCAGTGGATGCGAATAAACGGAGAGGCCATCTATGGCACGCAGGCAAGCCCGTTCGACGTATTGCCGTGGGGGCGCTGCACCAAAAAAGAGTCGGGTGGGCATACGATCCTTTATTTATTCGTGTTCCAATGGCCTGCGAACAGGCATATCCGGCTTCCGGGCCTTGCCAATAAGGTTATTGGGGGCAGACTGCTGGCGAGTGGCGTCCGGGTGTCTGCGAGGGCTACGCGTGACGGGTTGGAGTTGTCTTTGCCGGCCGAAGCGTCCGACGGCATCGCCACGGTGATCAAGCTGGAAGTGAAGGGGACGGTGCCGGCACTTTATACGGTCGGGAGTGCGCGTGGGGTAAAAAGTGGTGCGCTGGATTAATACTGCATATAAAGGGATATGAAGGTGATTTTTGGGACGGTGGTTTTGTTGGTGTCGGCCGTTAGCCGGCTATGTGGCCAGCCTGTGTCACCAGGCTTGAAAAATGATATTTGTCTTCCCGGGACGTTGTACATGCTGGAGGGCGTACAGCATGATATTTTTGTCGAGCCTTTGATAAAGCGCTGGCGGCCTTATGATGCCGTGGTCCGGTTTTCGGGATCCGCGAGCTATTCCAGGCGACTGATGCGGGTGGCGTCCCTGCGTAGGCCCAGGGATGGAGATATCGTGCGGCTCGATCTGGTAGACCTGAACGATTTCCACTCTATTAAGTGGGTGTCCGCGCATATCGCAACGGGAAAGCCCGGGGTGGGGGACGATACGGTGACGTTCTCCATCATCGGCGACAGTTTTACGGACGGAGGTTTTTTCAGAAGCGCCCTGTTGCAAAAGGGGTATGTTCCCAAGATCAAAATGATCGGTCTGCGGGGTGTACGTGGTTTCCCGGGTGCGTTCGACGAAGGGAGAAGCGGGTGGACGCTTGGGAAATATTTTCAGGTGTCGACGGAAAGGGACAGTCCATACAATGGATTTTGGCAACCGGCGGGTAAATGCCGGTATTGGGGCGCCACGGCTTTTTGGAAACTGGCCTTTGACATACGTAACCATCCGCAGAGGCTTTGGCCTGCTCCGGAAAGGTATAATGCCACGCGGTTCGAGGGGGCTTTGCGGAGATTCGACGCGGAGACAGGGTATCTATCGGCGCCTGTTGAAAATGACCTGATGTATGACAATGTGTTGGGGCATTATGTTTTGTATGACGGCAGGGAATGGAACGAGGCTGCTTACAAGGATTTCGACTGGGCGTTCAACTATGGTAAGTATTTGTCGATGTGGGGGCTGGAGCCGCCGCAGATACTGGCTGTATTTTTAGGGCTCAATGATTTCAGGAATGCGTCTGATCCTGCCGTCATCGATTTTGCCGGGTGGAATGAGCGAATGGAAAAAGTGATAGCTTCTTATCTGCAAGCCGTTCCGGGTGGGAAGTTCGTAGTGATGATCCCGTCATCCGCGTGTGGCAGCATGGATAATCAGCGGGGAGATTTTACTATCCTGCAAAACGCCTGTATGTGGGAGCTGCGCAAGAATATCATCGGGCATTTTGACAACAGGATGAAAGAGCATATTTATCTCGTGGACGCGGCCATTGCGATCGACGATGTCAACGGGATGAGGTATATGCATGATACTCTTTATACCAAGCCTTATGAAGCTTATGAGGGGGCGGAAAGCTATCGGGTTCAGTATGGCAATCCGCACCCCTATCCAAACTATCCCAGCCTGGGCCTTTCGTTGGCGGCATTTATTCAGCGGGAGAGGGGTCGGTGAGCGATATTTTGGAGGTTGGACTGGTTGTCAACCATGTGGAGCAGCTGTATCGTCCAATGCGCTCAGCTGGTCCAATAGCTGCTGGGCGTAGAAGCCCAGCATTTCGCCCACGGTATTGTAATTGCACATGATGGCGACGCCATATTCGCTGTTCTTTTCAAAGTCCATTTCCGCAGAATAGCCCGCCACGGAGCCGCTGTGGTGGATCAATATTTTATTGTCGTACGCATAAATATATAAACCCAATCCATATTTTGCCTCGCCGGATGCAGACAGTTTCCCTGTCTGTATCGTCGCCAGCGCATTGGCATTCAGCAGCGGGAAGACCCCCAGTTCAGCCATGATGAATTTTGAGAGGTCATTGGGGGTGGAATAGATCCCTCCGTTGGGGACCTTATAACCACGGCCGAAGTGCTCCCGTTGTGGTGTAGCCAGGTCGAGCTGTCCAAAAGCTTTCGACCTGCCTTTTGCCAGTTTTGTAAATTTTTCCGGAGGTACTATATAACAGGTATTGTTCATCTGCAAGGGGGTAAAAATATTTTCTTCCATCAGTGTCATAAATGGTTGGCCGGCGGCCCGGGAAAGTGCGAGGCCGAGTATGGCATAGCCGATGTTGGAGTAGTTGAAATTTGTGCCTGGCCTGGATTCAAATGAGGTTTCGGGTATGGCTGCCAGTACTTTTTGCTCCCAGGAGGAAATCGGGCCATCGGCAGCGTCTGCCAGTTCAGGTTCTCTTTCCAATCCGGATGAGTGTGTCGCCAGCTGTAAAAAGGTTATTTTGGTCGAGTCGTTGTATCCTTTCAGCCGCCTGATCTCCGGTAGATATGATTCGACGGGGTCATTTAATTTTAAAAGTCCTTTCCCGACGAGCTGCATCATAAGAAATGCGGTAAAGCTTTTGGAGATAGATCCAGTCCGATAGATCGTCGAGGTGTCGGCGTGTATGTTGTTTTCCTTGTCCGCATAGCCAAATGCTTTTGACCACAGTATCCGGTCTTTGTGCATGACGGCGAACGATATGCTTTGCTGTGTCGAGTCGCTGTTTATATATTTTTGGATCGTATGATCAAAGTCAGTCATTATCGACTTGAGATCAGGTTTTACGGCCTGCCTGGCGGGAGGGTTTTTACAGTGTACAAAGGATATCAGCGGGATGAGCAGGGCGATCTTTTTTAACATGGGATGGTCATTGGGGGAAATGGGTTGTTATCAGCTGAACGAAATTATGTCTAATTTAACATGAAGTACGAAAAACAGGATATTTCTTCACCGTTGCGTGATTTCGGCAGGCGGATGCTTTTGAATGAATTCGCTATGAGACCTTTTATCTTAAAATCAGCAAAGAAATTTCTATTTATTTGGTAGGGAAGGTAAATGGTTGTACTTTTGCTGCCCACATCGCGAAGTAGAGCAGCGGTAGCTCGTCGGGCTCATAACCCGAAGGTCGGTGGTTCGATCCCACCCTTCGCAACAACCAAGGGCCTTTTGAGGCCCTTTTTCGTTTGGGGGAATTGGGGCGAAAAGAAGGTATAGATTATTGATAATTAGATAGTTACATGAAAGTTGGATTTGTAAGCATTTTTGGGAAGCCGAATGCCGGCAAGAGTACTCTCCTCAATGCGTTGATGGGGGAGAAGCTGGCTATTGTCTCTCCGAAGGTGCAGACGACCCGGCACCGGATCAAGGGAATATTGACGGAAAAGGACTATCAGATCATTATTTCCGACACGCCGGGGATCATCGAGCCCCGGTACAAGCTCCATGAAAAGATGATGCAAGCGGTGAAGAGCTCGCTGGAAGATGCGGATCTCGCCATCCTGCTGGTAGACATAAAAGATGACTGGGAGGAGAACGACCGGCTGTTTACGGCCCTGCGTCTGGGGTCGCCGGCCATTGTGGTCCTGAACAAGACGGATGAGGCTGGTGCGGGAAAGATCGGGGAGGGTAAGGCCTTTTTCTCGGCGCGGCCTTATTGTAAGGAGGTGGTGGCGGTGTCGGCCCTGAAGAAAGAGCGTCTTTCGACCCTTTTGGAGGCGATCCTTCAACGGCTACCGGAGGGGGTGCCCTTTTTTGAAGGGGATGATCTGACGGACCTGCCTGTCAAATTCTTTGTTGGGGAGATGATCCGGGAAAAGATATTCCATCAATATGGGGATGAGATCCCTTACCAGGCGACGGTGCTGGTGCAGGAGTTCAAGGAGAAAACTACCTTGACTAAGATAAGGGCGGACATTATTGTACAAAGGGAGTCTCAGAAAGGGATTATCTTGGGCGAAGGGGGGAAAATGATCCGGAAGCTGGGTACGGATGCGCGGAAGGATATCGAAGCATTTTTAGACGGGAAGATATTTTTAGAGCTTTTTGTCAAAGTGCGACCGAAATGGCGGGACACCGACGTTTATTTAAAAGAATACGGGTACTGAGCGAATAAATGATCTATTACTATGAGCGGATTTACTGTGGCCATTGTCGGCCGGCCTAATGTTGGGAAAAGCACGTTCTTCAACCGGCTGCTGGAGCAGCGGAAGGCCATTGTGGATGACGTGAGCGGTGTGACGCGCGACCGGCAATATGGGGTGGCGGACTGGGCAGGTAAAACGTTCAATCTGATCGATACGGGGGGCTTTGTTCCCGACAGCGAGGACATATTCGAGACCGAGATCCGCAAACAGGTGCTTATTGCGGTGGAAGAGGCGGGTGCGCTGATCTTTATGGTGGATGCGGCGACGGGGATCACGAATCTGGATGAGGCCATGGCGGATATCCTTCGACGGACCACCAAGCCGGTGTTCCTGGCGGTGAACAAGGTCGATAACAGCGACCGGCTGCTGGAGGCGGCTGAGTTCTATAGTCTGGGCTTCGACAATATCTTTTTTCTTTCTTCCATGACGGGCAGCGGTACGGGTGAGCTATTGGACGAGATCGCCGCGCTGATCGAGGATGAGCAGGCGGATGAGGAAATGAATGATCTCCCTAAGTTTGCTATTATCGGACAGCCGAATGTGGGTAAATCTTCCTTACTGAATGCCCTGATAGGCCAGGAACGGACGATAGTAAGCGATATTGCCGGGACCACACGGGACACGATCCATACGCGCTACAACCTTTTTCATAAGGATTTTATTCTTATCGATACAGCGGGTATCCGCCGGAAAACGAAAGTGCACGAGGACCTGGAGTTCTATTCGGTGATACGGGCTATCAAGGCAATGGATGAGGCGGATGTATGTATGCTGCTGCTGGACGCCTCGAAGGGCATTACGGCCCAGGACCTGAATATCTTTAGCCTGGCGGTGAAGAAGGGGAAGGGCGTCGTTGTGCTGGTCAATAAATGGGACCTGGTGGCAAAGGAGACGAATACGGCGAAAGAATATGAAAAGCAGCTGAAAGAAAGGCTGGCTCCCTTCACGGATGTACCGATCATATTTATTTCCGTGCTGGAAAAGACCCGGATATTCAAAGCTATCGAAGCCGGCCTGGAAGTATATGAGAACCGGCAGCGTAAAGTGCCGACCTCGGAGCTCAACGATGTGATGCTGCGGGCGGTAGAAGCTTATCATGCGCCTGTCGTGCGTGGACATTCCCTAAAGATCAAGTATATCACGCAGCTGCCCACGCAGGTGCCGTCCTTCGCCTTTTTCTGTAATTTTCCGGAGGATGTCAAGCAGCCGTATAAGAACTACCTGGAAAACAAATTGCGCGAGAGCTTCAACTTCAAGGGTGTGCCGGTGAGAATGTTCTTCCGGAAAAAATAAACTATTTTGGCCTCTATGCGAACTTTCCTACTTTTTTTTCTCCCGGTGTGTCTGCTATGTTCCTGTGGCGGCGGGGATGCAGTGACGACGGCAGCCGTGAGCCATGTGGATTCGGCCACACAGGCGGCCCCGGACACGTTGCGGGCTTCGATGGATACGAGCAGCCGGAAGAAAGATACCGTGCTGGCCGGCCTGGGGCGGGATCACCGGGATGATAAGACATCGGCGGATGGGGGGCGCTAAGCCAGTCCAAATGTGCGGATGATGTCCTCTGTCTCTTTCCTATAATTCTTCAAGGCGGCCTTTTCTTGCCGGATGAAGCTATTGTCCTGCAGGGAACCTACGACGACATTCATTTCCTCCATGGAATCGTATACCATTTTACGGAAAGGGTTGGAGTAGTCCTTTGCTCTCGACTCGTAGATGCCACGGGTCATCCATTCTTTTGTTGCTACTCCTTTTTGTAATAATTCGTGGAGTGCGGTCCTGCCGGCGCGGCGCAGGTTGACGCCGTGAACCTGTTTTAGGGCTGCCAGGGCATGCTGCAATTTATCTTTTGCGTAATTCTCTCCCTGGGTGGTGTAGAATTGGTGGACCTGGCGCCATTCCTTTACTCTTCCTGTTTTTATTTGCTGTATCAGCCGTTGCAGCTCGGACTCGCGGATAAGCTGTCCACCGGCATTGATCCAGGGGGCGAGGGTAGTGTTGGGGGGCAGGGATTGTTGGAGATCCTCGAAGCTGGTGATATTGTCCGCATGTATATGCGCGGTGAGCTGTGTGGCGGCATACCAGGCAATAAGCTCTTTAAATATGTTGTAAGCCTGATGGGCTTTTATGAGCTTGACAGGTCTGTCGCTATTTTCGAAGCCCTCGGCGAGTATTTCCAGCTGATCGATGGCGTCGGCGGGGCCTTCCAATAGCTGGCGGCCCAGGGTTAGGAGCTCTTCGTCGGTGAACTTTTTGGGTCTGGAACCTGCCGACGGGGTTTTGGTGACGGATGGCGTGTGACGGAGATAGGCCTGTGCGGTAAAACGTTGGAGCAGGGTGAGGGTCTGCACGATCTCGCTTACGGTGTCGGGGGCGAGGAAGTCGAATTCGAGCCGCTGCGATTTTGCTATACGCCTGTCCCTGTCCGGGTATTTCCAGGCATTGCGGGCGAGGGCATACATATTATGCATAAACCAGTAGGCGGGCATGATAACGAGCTCGTCCCTGCTGGCGTCGTTGCTGATGAGGGAAAAGGGTATGGGTATATCCAGCTCCGCGGGGTAGTCGCCTTTTGCCAGGATGGAGAAGGAGGCAAAGCGGGAATTATGTTTCAGGCTGACGCAGAGTCCGGGCCAGAATCCGCGACCGGCGATGATCTCTCCGTCCGGGCTCCTGGAATTATGATTGGACCCGATGGTGGCGCCGGCGGCCATATTGCTTTGTCCCATGACGAGCGCGGCGCATAAGAATGAGTTGTTGTGGTGCTGCTCGTGCGCGGGAAAGATGAGGGAGTTCAGCACTTCGCAGCAGGAAATGGTGGCATTGTTGCCCAGGTAGGAGTTGATGAGGCGGGCGCCGTATTTCAGCTGGGAATGGGAAGCCATTACAAAACGAACGGCTTTTACGCCATAGAATATACGGCATCCGTGTCCTACGATGCCATTGACGAGCTCACATCCTTCCCCGATCTGGGATTTGGCATTGGCGGAAGAGTTGATGGTGACATTCTTTATTTTATTGGCGCCTTTGAGATAGGCGTCGCTGCCTATCCACACGTCCTTGATGATCTTGCAATTCTTGATGACCGTGCGATCGCCTATCTTACCATAATAGCCCCTGCGATGGTCGAAGATCTTTTCCGTGAACTCCTTGAACTTTTGCTGAAGCGCCTCATCGTCGCGAAACCGGCTCCATAGCCAGGC